>JBFKCZ010000029.1:0-12002 GCA_041620035.1 Pseudomonadales bacterium | reverse complement strand
GCTCGGCATCGCTGAACAGCGACCATTTCGCACCCGGCTTCGCTGCCCCCGCCTCGAACGCAACGGGGTGTACGAAGCCTTCGAAGGAGAAGTACAGCCAGGTGTCGCCGAATCGCGACGCCTTCTCGGTGACCGGGTCGGAGTTGGGTTCGAAGAACCGCGCAGACTTGGCGCGACTCGTCACCTTGCCGACGTCGTCGAGAACGAACGACTGCACGGTGCCGTCGCCGCACAGGCTCGCGAAGGAACGCGCGCCGGTCGGAAATATCAATGCGCACCCCGCCGTGTCGACTTCACCGACGAACTGGCGGTCCGCCACGTTGACGACCGACACCGATGTCGCGGGCGTCATGTTGTTCACGTACACGAACCGACCGTCGTCGCTCATGCCGCTGTAGCCACGCATCGGCATGCCCGTCGCGCGCTTGCCGGGTATCACGATTTCGGCGGCGGGCGTAAAGCTCTCCGTCTCGTAGATGACGACTGCATCGGTTCGCTCACCGTACGTGCCGCGCGCATAGAAGGTGATCGGTGCATAGATCGCCGAAAAATCCGGTGCGATCTCCACGGCCATCTGTGCATAGCCGGTCGACATCATGCCGAGCATGCGGCCTGCCGCGGCATCGAATGCATAGACCTTTCCGTCGGTCATGCCGGTGAAGTTCATGTCGTTGACGAGCACCCAATGGGGCGTGTGTTTACCCAGCGTCTCGACGAAGTAGGACTCGGCCTTCAAAGGTTCCGCTGCGGAGGCGGGTAACGCCAGCAGCAGCGCGAGCAGCGAAAATCGGTTCATCGTCGTCCCCCTTCTTTTAACCGGACCGTCCGGAACTCTCATCCCGGCGATCCGGGCAAATTAAAGCCGCTTTAGCCGCGCGCCGTCCATTCGAGGGTCTCGTTGAGCGACTTCTCGAATTTGTCGAACAGCTCGTGTACCTGGTTCTCGGTGATCACGAGCGGCGGACAGAAGGCGATGTTCTCGCCGATTGCGCGCACGATGAGGCCATGCTCTTCGCAGCGCGCCGCGCAGTGGGCCGCGACACCCCGTTTCGCATCGAAGTGCGCCCGGGTCTTCTTGTCGGCGACGAACTCCACGGCGCCGATCATGCCGACGCCACGGGCTTCGCCAATCAACGGATGCTCGCCGAGTGCACGCAGGCGCTTCTGGAAGGGCACGCTGGTGCGTGCGGCGTGACCGAACAGATCGCGCTCCTCCATGAGTTCGAGGTTGCGCAATGCGACCGCTGCACAGACGGGGTGGCCCGAATAGGTGAAGCCATGCCCGAATGTGCCCACCTGCCCCGACAGCTCGATCATCGGCTCGTACATGAACTCGGGAATGAGCACCGCAGACAGCGGCAGGTAAGCGGACGAAACCGCCTTGGCCACACTCATCGTCGTGGGCTTGATGCCCAGGGTTTGCGCACCGAACGGCTTACCGGTACGCCCGAACCCGCAGATCACCTCGTCATCGATGAAGAAGATGCCGTAACGATCGAGCACCGCTTGAATGCGCGCGTAGTAGTCCGCGGGCGGCACCAGCACACCACCTGCGCCCGCAACCGGCTCGGCGATGAATGCCGCGATCGTCTCCGGGCCTTCCCTCACGATGAGCGCCTCGAGATTCGCGACGATCCGATCGAGGAACTGCGCTTCGGACTCTCCCGGCATCGAATCGCGGTAGTAGTGCGGCGAATCGGTATGCAGCACCCCTGCAATCGGCAGGTCGAAGTGCTTGTGAAAAGGCGGCAGACCCGTGAGGCTGCCGCTGGCCACCGTGACGCCGTGGTAGCCGCGTTTGCGGGCAATGATCTTCTTGCGCTCGGGCTTGCCGATGGCGTTGTGGTAGTACCACATGAGCTTCACCTGAGTGTCGTTCGCATCGGATCCGGACAGACCATAGAACACCCGGCCCGCGTCGAACGGCATCATCGCCTTCAGCTTCTCGGCGAGCAGAATCGAAGGCTCGTTGGAGCGGCTGGCGAAGAGCTGTGAATAGCAGAGCTCTTCCATCTGCTCCTTCGCGACGCGCGCGAGCTCTTCCTCACCGTAGCCGAGCGCGGTGCACCAGAGCCCCGCCATGCCTTCGAGATACTGCTTGCCCTTGTTGTCCCAGAGATAGACGCCCTTCGCCCGCGCCGCGATCGTGGGCCCTTTCTCGTGATGTACCTTGAGATTCGTCGCGGGATGCAACAGGTGCTCGAGATCCTTGGCTTCCAGAGATCCCGGCGGGGCTATGTTGTGAAGAGCACGCGTCATCGAACCTCCATGAGGACCGTATACCGGTCCGAACCATTCGCAACAGTCTACCGCGGCAGCCCCTGTCGATCAGGCGCTGCTCGCGTCGCTAACGTGTCACGTCGAGCACGTCTCGAACCGTCGCGACCAACTGTTCGAGTTGGGGTGGCGTCGCGACGAAAGGTGGTCCGAATTGAATCGTGTCGCCCCCATAGCGGACATACACGCCCTTCTCCCAGCACTTCATGGCGACTTCGAAGGGACGCAGCGTCGGATCGCCATCGCGCGCCGCCAGGGTGAGCGCGCCGGCAAAACCGAAATTGCGGATATCGACGACGTGCGGCGCGCCCCTCAACCCGTGCAGCAGTTCCTCGAACAGCGGCGCCTTCTTCGCGACTTGGCCGACGAGATCCTCGTCGATGAGAAGATCGAGTGCGGCGATGGCGGCAGCGCACGCGACGGGATGCCCCGAGTAGGTGTAGCCATGGGGAAACTCGAGGAGATGATCCGGCCCGCCCCCCTTCATGAACGTCTCGTAGATCTCGCTCTTGACCACCACCGCACCCATCGGCACCGCGCCATTGGTGATCTGCTTGGCGAAGTTCATGATGTCGGGGACCACGCCAAACGCATCCGCGCCGGTCATCGCCCCCATTCGGCCGAAGCCGGTGATGACTTCGTCGAAGATGAGCAGTATCCGGTGCTTATCGCAGATCGCCCGCAGCCGTTCGAGATAACCCCGCGGCGGCGGCAGCACACCCGCAGAGCCCGCGAGCGGTTCCACGATGACGGCGGCAATGGTCGACGCATCGTGCATGGCGACAATGTCTTCGAGCTCATCGGCCAGCTGCGCGCCGGTTTGCGGCTGACCGCGGGCGAACAGGTTTTCCGGCAGCAGCGTATGGCGCAGATGATCGGCTGCCGGCCCATCGCCAAACAGTTTCCGATTGGGAGCAATGCCGCCGACCGTAAAGCCCCCGAAGTTGACCCCGTGGTAGCCCTTGGCTCGACCGATGAGCCGGGTCTTGGAAGCCTCGCCGCGCACCCGCCAGTAGGCGCGCGCGATCTTGAGCGATGTGTCCGCCGCCTCGGACCCGGAGTTGCAATAGAAGACGTAGTCGAGACCGGCGGGCGTCAGCCCCTTGATCTTGTTCGCGAGTTCGAAGGCCAGCGGATGGCCGAACTGAAAGGCCTGCGCGTAATCGAGCGTGCGCAGCTGTTGTGCGACCGCATCCGCGATCTCGGGGCGATTGTGCCCGGCGCCACAGCACCAGAGTCCCGACAGGCCATCGAGAACCCGGCGGCCGTCCGCCGCCACGAAGTGCACGCCTTCGGCGCGTACGATGATGCGCGGGTCGGCCTTGAACTGCCGGTTGCCGGTGAACGGCATCCAGTACGCTTCGAGTTCCGCCCGCGTGAGCCCCGCGGTCGAGGGCCGCTCCCGTGCTGCCACGCCCATCTCCCAAAGGTCGATGCGATGAGCGTACTACGATCAACCCGCCAACGTCGCCGCCACACCCCCGCCGATGAGCAGCACGATGCCGAGCGCACGAACGAGGGTCATCTTCTCCTTCAGTAACCAGATGCCAAGACCCACCGCGACCACGAGGCTCAGCTGCCGCAGCGCACCGACGTAACTGGCCTTGGCGAGCGTCAGCGCGTAGAGCACCAGAAGGTAGGTGGCGGTGTTGAGTACCGCCACCTGCACCACGGCCCGTCGATGTTGCCGCCATGCACCGTTCACCTCGGCGCGGTTGCGCGCGAGCACCGGCAGATAGCCGAGCGCGATGACGCAGTTGTAGCAGTAGAGGTAGATAAATGGATCGAGGTGCGCGATGACGAACTTGTCCCATACCGTGTACCCCGCCAGGGTCAGTGCGCCGAGAAGCGCAAAGGCGACACCCGCGATCGCGCCGCGATCCAGGCGAAATGTCGTGACCGACGACAGCAGCACGCCGACCGTCACCAGCAGGAGCGCGAGCGCGCCCAGACCATCGATCGTCTCACCGAGCGCAAAGTACGCAACGAACGGGAGAAAGACCGTGCTCGTACGCGAGATCGGGTAGGCCACACCCAGGTCGATGCGCGCGTAAGCACCGGCCAGCGCGACGTAGTTCAAGCCAACGAGCGCGGCCGCACCGACGACGTAGAGCGGCGTGTCGGCCGGCCAGTCGTAATCCCACGCGAGGAACACGAACACGGGCGCGTAGACGACGACTTCGATCCACTTCGAGGCGCCGAAGAATCCGTGATTCGCCCCGGCGCGCTTCGCGAGCAGGTTCCACCACGCATGGCTCAACGTGGAGACCAGTACGGCCGCGATCGCCAGCGGTTCCAACGACGCTCCGGTGAGCCATGACGGGTCGCGATGTTAGCAGGCGCGATCAGGTGTCGCGGGGTGCGGCCCGAAGCTTGCGAACCTCGGCACCGGCGTACCTCGCACGCGACCGCCTGACATGGTCGGTGGTCAGGGTCAGCACCTCAGCACCTCAGCACCTGGACACCCACAGCCTCAAGCCCAGCACCTGGACACCCACGTCCATCGTCGATTGCCCCCTACGGAACAGCACCTGGACACCCACGTCCATAGCCCAGCACCTGGACACCCACGTCCATCGTCCTGACCTGGACATCCAAGAGGGTCGTCGTGACCGGGTCCGTCGTCTTCTCCATAGCTGCCTCCTCGCGCGACCGGCATACCGCTGCGCGGCTGCAACGGTTTCAACGGCGGTCGCGTGGGGGATTGGGCGCGTGAAGAAACGCAACGTTTAGCGGGATTCGGCCAAGTGAGTGCGCGGGGCGACGATGCGAGCGCAACGCGCGACCAGTCGCGCAAGGCATTGGAGAAGGGATCTGAGCATCGTAGGAGCGACCCGCGACCGCGGCTCGCTCCTACCGTTTGTGCGGCTATCTCAAGCGGCTACTTGAAACGTGCCGACGGGAACGCCCAACGCCTCCGCAACGGCCGCGTGAGTGATCGCACCGCGGTGCACGTTGAGACCTGCCGCGAGATGCGGATCGGCGCGCAGCGCCGCGATGCCCGACCCGGCCAACGCGAGCACGAAGGGGAGGGTCGCGTTGTTCAGTGCCAGCGCAGAGGTGTGCGCCACCGCGCCGGGCATATTGGTCACGCAGTAATGCACCACACCTTCCTCGACATATGTCGGATCGCTGTGCGTGGTGGGGCGACTCGTTTCGAAACACCCGCCCTGGTCGATGGAGATGTCGACCAGCACCGATCCCGTACGCATGGCCTTCACCATCTCGCGCGATACCAGTTTCGGTGCGGCCGCACCGGGAACCAGCACGGCACCGATGACGAGATCCGCCTTGGTGACGTAATCCCGCACCGTCTCGGGGTTCGCCATCACCACGCGCAGAGCGGAGCCGAACCGATCGGCGAGCCAGCGCATGCGGGCGACGGACTTGTCGAGCACGGTCACGTCGGCCTGCATGCCTAGCGCGATCAACGCGGCGTTCGTGCCTGCCATGCCACCGCCGAGGATGACGACGCGTGCCGGCGCGACGCCCGGCACTCCGCCCAGCAGTTTGCCGATGCCGCCCGCTTCCTTTTCGAGGCAGCGTGCGCCGACCTGCACCGACATGCGGCCGGCGACTTCGCTCATCGGCGCGAGGAGCGGCAGGCCGCCGCCCGCGGCTGTCACGGTTTCATAGGCGATCGCGGATACGCCCGACGCCATCAACGCTTCCGCCTGCCGCTTGTCCGCCGCCAGGTGCAGGTAAGTGAACAGGATCTGACCCGAACGCAGCATCGCGCATTCGGCGAGCTGGGGCTCCTTCACCTTGACGATGAGTTCGCTGCCCGCGAACACGCGCGCGGCGTCCTGCGCGATGGTGGCACCCGCGGCGCGGTATTTGTCGTCGGTGAAACCGATGCCCATCCCGGCGTTGGTTTCCACCATCACCTCGTGACCTTCGTCGACGAGTTCCTCGACCGAACCCGGTGTCAGCCCAACCCGGTACTCGTGGACTTTGACTTCCCTTGGCACACCGATGCGCATGGCAAACCCTCGCTGTAGCAACACCCCGAAAGGTTACCGGGAGTGCATGCGAACTTCCTTGCGAAGTCGCCCGGAACCGACCAGAATTCGCAATAGTTCTCTGTAAAAACCGATTATGGCGCAATATTCTACCGACATTGACCGGATCGATCGCGCTATCCTCCACGAACTTCAGATCGAGGGCCGGCTCACCAACGCCGCACTCGCCGAACGGGTGAACCTGTCGGAATCCGCCTGCCTGCGGCGGGTTCGGGCGCTGGAAGGCAGCGGCCTCATTCGGGGCTACGTCGGCCTGGTGGACCAGTCGCGCGCCGGCTACCCCGACAACGTGTTCGTGCGCATCACTCTGGACAGCCAACAACAGAACGACCTCGCCCAGTTCGAGGCCGAGGTGCGCAAGATTCCGGAAGTGATGGAGTGCTACCTGATGTCGGGCGACGCCGACTACCTGCTACGGGTGATCGTGGCCGATGCCCGCGACTACGAGCGGGTTCACAGCCAGCACCTCACCCGGCTGCCCGGTGTCGATCGCGTGCACTCGAGCTTCGCGCTGCGCACGGTAGTCAAGAAGACGGAAATCCTGGTGCGTTGACCTGGCCTCGAGCTAGATGAGTTCCACCGCCCGGAGACCAAACTCCTCCATCACCGCATCGGCGTAGTCGATGCGGCCCGTCAGGGTCTTCGAATCGCCGTGACACAGCCGCAGGCACGCTTCCGCCATGTGTTCGATGGGCGTCACGCGATCCTTGTTGGTCTCGTTGATGAGCTTGTGATGCATCACGCCGGGCGTGGCGACGAGTCCGGGCGAGATAACATTGACGCCGATGCCGTGCTCGAAGGTCTCCTGGGCGAGCCCCGTGGTGAAGCGTTCAAGGGCCGCCTTGCACATGCCGTAGACGGTGCCGCCGCGACCCGGCATCTCCTTTGGCGGATGAATTGCGGCGTGCGACGAGATGTTGAGGATGCGGCCGTGGCCGCGCTCCTTCATGCCGGGCAACACCATCTGTGACAACTCGAACGGCGCCCACACCTGCACTTCCATCATGAGGTCGAAGCGTTTCTGCGGGAACGTCTCGACGGGGATGAAGTAGGTGATGGCGGCGTTGTTCACGAGGATGTCCACGGCGCCGAACTTTTCCTGCGCCGCATCGATCAGCGCGCGGCGGTCGGCCGCGACCGCGAGATCGGCGCGCACCGCAATCGCCTCGCCACCGGCGGCTTTGATGCGCTCGACAGTGTCGGTGATCGTGCCGGGAAGATAGTGCTCTTTCGGTTCCACCGTGCGGGCGCTCACTACCACGCGCGCGCCCGCCATCGCGAAGCGTCGCGCAATCGCCTCGCCGATCCCGCGACTGGCGCCGGTGACTACGGCGACTTGTCCCGCGAGCACCCCGTTGCGATCGATTCCACCCATGACCCCTCCCGTCTGTTCGTCGACCGGTCTATTCGTTCACGTTCTTCGCTCGGATCGGCAGATCATGCTCCGGGGACAGTCTCCGTCTCCGGGGACAGTTTCCGGTCCGCGCGCTAGCCGCGGTAGACACGCTCGCTGCGGTGCCCGAGTCCCGTGAGTATTTCATAGCTGATAGTTCGCGCGAGCGCTGCCACCTCGTCGATCCCAACCGTCTCACCGATCAGCTCCACCCAATCGCCCAGGGCGATCCGCCCGGCGACTTCGCTGACGTCGAGTGTCGTGAGATCCATCGACACGCGGCCAACGAACGGCACGCGCACCCCGGCTACCCCCGCGATGCCCAGATTACCGAGCAACCGTGGGACGCCGTCAGCGTAACCGGCATCGACCGTCGCGATGAGGCGCTTGCCCCGCGCGCGATAGGTAGCGCCGTAACCCACGGAATCGTCGTGCTGGATCTCCCGGAGCTGCAACACCTTCGCTTCGAATCGTACGACGGCCTGCATGGGGTTGGGACGATCGGCAAAGGGATTACCACCGTAGAGCGCGATGCCCGGTCGGCAGAGATCGTGCGCGGCGGCCGCACCGCCCAGCACTGTCCCCGAGTTCGCCATGCTCGCCCTGACGTCCGGAAAAGCACGGCGCACCACATCGAACCGCTCACGCTGCAGGGCGTTCATGGGATGCTCCGGCTCATCCGCGCACGCGAAGTGACTCAGGAGCAGCGCCACTTCGATGTCGCGCAGGTCGATGGCGCTCATCTGCGCGTGATCGAATCCGAGCCGGTTCATCCCAGTGTCGACGTGGATGGCCACTGGCTGTCGTCGTGGCTGTCCACGCCCGCGCCAGGCGTCCAGTTCGTCGGCGTGGTTGATGACGGGGATTGCATCCGCGGCGATGAATCGATCGACGTGATCACGATCGGCGCCGCCCAGCACATAGAGGGTCGGCTCCGCGTAGGCTCGGCGCAGCGCCTCCGCCTCGCCGATGGTCGCGACGAAAAATTCGCGGCAACCCTCGTCGAGCAGTCGCCCCACCACTTCCACCGCGCCGAGACCATACGCATTGGCCTTGACGACCGCGCCGCAATCGCCGGGCTGCGCGGCGGCGGCGAGCTTACGGTAGTTCGACGCCAGCGCTCCGAGGTCGATGGTGTAACGACTCATGCGCGCGGCCGCGCGATGTCAGTTGAGGGTGTGGATGTACGCCACGACGTCGTTGATCGCTTTGTCGTCGGCGAGAATCGTCGCCATGGGGCGCATCTGCATGCCGAAGGTGTCCTGGGGATGCGCGCCGCGCAAGCCCTTCTTGTAGTTCTGCAGTTGACGCACGAGGTACCAGTCATCCTGTCCCGTGAGCTTGGGCCCGTTGAGCTGGGCCACCCCTTCGCCCTTCTGACCATGGCAGGCTGCGCACGTCGCATAGGCGGCCTTCCCCGCAGCGACGTCGCCAGTGACGGTGGCGGCGGGTTTCACATCCGGGAAGGTGCCAATGTAGGCGATCACGTTGGCAATCGCTGCGTCGTCCGCCAGTTGCATGGCCATCGGCCGCATCTGCGCACCGTACATGTCGCCGGGAGCCGCGCCGCGGATGCCGCTCTTGAAGGCTTTCAGCTGGCGCTCGAGGTACCAAGGTTCCTGGCCCGAGATCTTCGGAGAGTTCATCGCCTGAATGCCGGCGCCCGCCGGACCATGACAGGCGGCACAGATCGCATAAGCGGCCTTGCCTTTGGCGGCGTCACCCGCCATGGCAGGCGCAGTGAGGCCCATGAGCAGAACTGCGAACCATACGATTCTCATGCGAACACTCCCGTCGCTCGACACTCTGTCGATTGGTTTGGTTTACGGCACGCCGCGTTCGAGTCGAATCGGCGGCGCTAGTTCCTGGCGCGCGTGCGGAGGAACGACCACCAGCGGGGTTCCTCATCGCCGCGTCGCTCGCCCTGACGCCGATCGGTCTCGACACCGTCTCTTCGCGCATATCGTTCGAGCAACCGGTGAACGCCACGGCGTCGATCCATCGGCGCTCGGCGATCTCCCGCTCGGTTGTCGGACTGCTCGGTCGAAGAATCGGCGGATGCTGATTCGTCCATTAAGCAACTGTCCATCGTTCGGGCACCTGCAAATATACCGCCGCCGCCACCACTTTGCCCCCGTGGATTACCACAAAGTGAGCGCCCTACGGCTTCAGCAGCAAAGAACCCGTCGTTGCGCGTGATTCGAGCGCCCGATGTGCTTCGGCAGCCTCCGCGAGCGGAAATAGCTCGGTGATGTCGGGTTTGATCGCTCCGGAGGCCAGGTGACCCAGGAGCTCCGCCGCCGCGGCGGCGAGGTCTTCGGGCCGTGCCGTGTACGTTGCAAGCGTCGGGCGCGTGACGTAGAGCGAGCCTTTCGCGGCAAGGATGCCGAGATCGACACCCGTCACCGGACCCGATGCGTTACCAAACGAAACCATGAGACCACGCGGCTCGAGGCAATCGAGGGATGCGAGGAAGGTGTCCTTGCCGACGCCGTCGTACACCACCGGCACGCCGCGACCATTGGTGAGCGCCTTCACCCGGGCGGCGACGTCTTCTTCCCGGTAGTTGATGACCGACGTCGCTCCATGGGAAAGCGCGAGCTTCGCTTTCGCGGCGCTGCCGACGGTGGCGATCAGATTCACGCCAAGGTGGCGTGCCCACTGGCACGCGATCAGCCCCGTGCCACCGGCGGCTGCGTGAAACAAGATGGTCTGGCCACGCTCGAGCTTGTAGGTCTGGCGAAACAGGTACTGCACGGTGAGGCCCTTCAGCATCACCGCTGCGGCGACATCGGTGCCGATGGCGTCGGGGAGTTTCACCACTCGATTGGCCGCGATGTTGGCGGCCTCGCTGTAGGCGCCGACCACGCCGCCGCAGTAGGCGACGCGCGTGCCGATCGCCACGCCTTCGACCCCGTCGCCGATCGCTTCCACCGTGCCCGCGGCCTCCACACCGATTCCCGACGGCAGATGCATGGGGTACAGCCCCGAGCGGTGGTAGGTATCGATGAAGTTGACGCCAACGTGCGCGTGGCGCACGCGCACCTCGCCGCGACCGGGTTCACGTAGTTCGACGTCGTCGAGACGGAGGACGTCGGGACCGCCGGTCTGATGGAATCGTATGGCGCGCACGGGGTTCTCCGGGTAGTTGGTCCAAGACTGTACGATCCGTCGGCCGACGGTGCACGCTTTGGTTTAGGCTAGAGACACTATCCGCAGCAAAGGAATAACCGATGCGCAATCTCTTCGGCGCACTCACGTTGCTGCTCGTCACCGCGTGCAGTGATCCCATCATCACGATCCCCGGCGGTGCCCTGAGCGGCGAGCCTGCGACACCGCCCACGGACTGGTCGATGCTCGAGTCGATCGACACGATTCAGGTCGAGTTCCGGCCCGCGGATCCATACTCCATCAACATCTGGGCCGTTGGACTGGGACCGGACCTGTACATCGCAACCGGAGCCGATGGCACGCGCTGGTCGCCGATGGCCGAAGCCGATCCCAACGTGCGCGTACGAATCGACGGCAATGTCTATGAACTCGCGGCACATCGGGTCACGGCACCCGCAGACGTGCACCGGGTCGCCAACGCTTACGGCGGCAAGTACGAACTCGATGGCCAGGACAACTGGGTGATGACGGGCATGATTTTTCGGCTCGACCGACGCTAGAAGAGTCCGATCTGGCGCTCGTCGCCGATCACCCGCTCGAACTCGAGCCCAAGCGCGCCGAGTACGGGTTCCGCAACGGGCCGCACCTGCTTTTCGACGTAGTGTTCGCGATCGAGCGTCTGGGTGACCTTCGCGGTCGGCTCGGGTCCGGCAAGCGTCATCACGTATTCGATGACGCGCCCGGGTGGCTCGTCTGCTTTTCGCGCAGCGGCCACATGCGGTGGGGTGCTCGCGGTGTATTCATCGAGGTCTTTGCGCAGGCCTTTGCGATAGACAAGGGCCCGATCCAGTTCGCCGGCGCGAACTCGCTTCACGACATCGGCCAGATACTGATCGACGCGCTCACCGGTGAATAGCCTGCGATACAGCTCGCGCTGCACGTCCTTGGCGAGTTCGGTCCAGTCGCGGCGCACCACTTCCATGCCGATGAATTCCACTTCGCCGTCGCTCCGCATGCCGGCGTAGCGCTTACGCGCACCACCACCGCCGTGCCGCATCGATGGCAGAAAGAGTTTCACGTAGAGCTTTTCGAATTCGAGTTCGAGACGACTCGTCACGCGCCAGCGCGCGTGCACGTAGTGCGTGAGGTCCTCGGTTAGCGCGGATGCGAGTTGCGCACCGAGCGACGGATCGGCGCCT
>JBFKCZ010000028.1:0-12196 GCA_041620035.1 Pseudomonadales bacterium | reverse complement strand
GGGTGCCTGGATCTCCCATCAGGAGTCGGTGACCGGCTCGCAGAGACTCCTGACACACATGAAGAATCCGCGCATCAACGTCGCACGCATGCCGAAGGACATCGATGGCGAAAGTCTCGCGCCGATCGGCCTCGGCGCCATTCGCGAGTTGTGGGTGGACTATGACCGCGCGTGAGGCTGGCGACGGGACGCCGCCCACGCGGACCACGGTTGGGCTCAATGGTGTGGCGATCACCCGCGAGCCGAGCGCGGCGAAGGCGTACCGCAGCTACGAAGTGCACCAGCGGCGGCGTGTTGGGCAGTCGACGGCGAAGTTACGCCCCAATGCGCTCATCAGCCCCGGGTTTCTCGAGGATCCGTATCCGACGTTCGCGATTCTGCGCGAACACTACCCGTGCTATCGCGACTGGGTGGGCAACGCCTACTGGCTCTCGCGCTACGACGATGTGACGTCCGTGTTCGTCGACGATGCGAACTTCGAGACGCGGCCGAAGCGCTGGTGGTACGGGCTCGACCACGCGGGTCGCGATTGCGGCGACGAACTGCCGGTGCTCGCGGCCTACGAGCGCATCGTGGACGGCAGCGTCGCGGCGATCTGTGCCCGGCTCATCGATGAAGCCGCGCCTCGCGGCGGGATGGATCTCGCAATCGATTTCGCATCGCGCCTGGCACTCGAACTGCTGGTGCGCCTGTGGGGTGTGGCCGAATCCGATCAGGGCACATTCGTGGAGCGCTACTTTCGCCTGCAGCGCGGCGTGTACGGTGGGCCGGAGACCGAAGTGCGCGGCCGCAGCGCTTTCATCGAACTCGTGGAGTACTTCCGGGGCCGCCTCGCGGCGGGGCGTGAGGCCGATGATCTCGTCTCGATCATCGCCAACCTCGATCTGGCCGACGGCCCCGCAACCGCGGAGGATCTCGTGATCACGCTGCTCGAAGCGGACCACGAGACGTTGCAGGGTGCGACCGCGAATCTCTGGTTTCTGCTACTGACCCATCCGGACGAATGGCGCCGTGTGCGTGAGGACCGGCGGCCCGAATCACGTCTCACCAAACTGGCTTACCTCGAAGCGCTGCGCCATTCCGCGCCGGTGCTCGTGGCGCGACGCTTCGCGCGCCACGAGGTGGAGCGCTTCGGTCAGCTGTTGCCCGCGGGTGCGCTGGTGATGTGTGCGGCCGGCGCAGCCAACCGCGATCCGCGGGTGTTCGCCGAACCCGATGCATTCGTCGCGGGCCGCAAGGATCTGACCCAGCGCGAACCGCGCGGCATGTATCGCGCAGACGGCCTGGCCTCGGGCATCGCCTTCGGCCTCGGCAAACCGTCGCGTCACCCTGCGCTGCCGGAGGATCGGCCGCGCTCACGCTATGCCATCACCCGCGATGCCGTGGTTGCTGCCAGCAATGCGTTGATCGACGCGTGCAACGGCCTGGCACTGGCGCCCGGTGCGAGCCCTCGCCTCCAGTCGCTCGGTCACGGCGAGATGCACACGTGCTGGCGGCTGCCTGCGGTATTCAGGCCCTGATCGTACGACGTCCGGCGCTCTGCTAAGGTTTCGCCGATCCGTTTCCGAGGGAAAGCGATGCCAACCGTAGAAGCGCGTTTGCAGGTGCTCGAAGACATCGAGGCCATCAAGAAGCTGAAAGCGCGCTACTGTGCGGCGTGCGACGACGACCACAATCCGGATCGTCTGGGTCCGCTGTTCGCGAAAGACGCCGTGTGGGAGGCGAGTGGTGTGGGGCGTGCGGACGGGCGCGAAGCGATTCAGGCGCTGCTCGGTGGCATCGGTCGCAGCGGAACGATCAGGAATTCGGCACACCACGCGATCAATCCCATCATCGAGGTGAGCGGCGACTCGGCCACCGGCGAGTGGCGCCTCATCATGCTGTACACGGCGAATCACGCCGACGGCAATCCGCAGTACCGGCGCATCATCGGCTGGTACCGTGAGCGGTACGTGCGCGTTGCGGGGGAATGGCAGTTCGCGCATCTCTTCTGCCAGGTGGAGGAGCATGCGCCATACGCGCTGGAGCAGGAACGCGAAGTGCAAACTCAGTGAGGAAGGGATGCCGCCATCTCGCGATGGCGGCATCCGTCGAGGCGACTACAACCGCACGCGCAACTGCAGCAGGTACTCTGCACCGAGCGTGGTAGTGGTGACCTGGTCCTGATTATTGGCGATCGTCGGCGTGCAACGTGCGTTGGGCGCCCCTGCCGGATTCGCCCGGTAGCAGGCACCCGGTCGTGCGCCCGCACCTTGCGCGACGATTTCATCGCCCAGGTTGCGCCCGATGAACGCGAGTTCATAGCGATCCGAGTACAGCCGCAGGGCCGCATCGGTCAGCCAGTAACTGTCCTGCTTGTACGGGTTCTGGGTGGCCGTGAAGTTGTAGCCATCGTTGTAGCGCTGATCGACCGAGAAATCCATGCGCCAGTCGCCGCCCAGCGCCCACTCGTAGGTGAGTCCGATGGTGCCGGCGATGTCGGCGCTGAGCGGACCATCCTGACCCTTCAGGTCCTGCCCGGTGGCATTCACGAAGCTGCCCGTGTATTCGGTGTTCGTGAACGCCAACGCACCGCGCAGCGACAGACCGTCGATGGGTGTTACCCACGAGAGATCGGTCTCCAGGCCCTCGGTGGTGAGCTCCGATGCATTGAACGTCTGGAACTGGATGATCTGCGAGTTGAACAGCTGTACCTGCAGATCGGCGTACACATACTGAAACGCGGATGCGTTCATGCGCAGCGAGCCGTCTAGGAAGACACTCTTCATGCCCACCTCGAAACCGTCGGCTTCTTCCGATTTATAGATCAGAAAATCGGGGAAGTTGGGGTTGGATGGGTTCAGCGTATTGGTCGGCAACGCGCTGTTGTCGATACCGCCCGACTTGAAGCCCTCCTTGTACGACGCATAGAGGCTGATGTCGTCGGTGGCATTCCAGTTGATGGCGACTTCGGGCGAAAGGTTGTCGTCCTCGAACTCGAGGCCGGGTACTAGGGCGGGTGCTCCAAACCCGAACAGTGCCGCGGCGGCGTGCATGTACGGGATCGTGATGTAGCCATCCTTGCTTTCGTCGGTGTAGCGCACACCACCGGTCAGTTCGACGGTCTCGGTAATGTCCCAGTAGCCCGCGACGAACACCGAGTACACGTCGGTGCGCAGGAAGTGGTTCTTGTTGTAGTCGAATTCGTTGCCGGTGACCGGGTCGGGACCGAAGATCGCACCGAGGTTGAAGGCGTACTGGAATGCGTTGAACTGCTGATCGACGTTCTGGTAGTAGGCGCCAGCCATGAAATTGAGCGGCCCTTCGAAACTGCTGGCCAGCCGGAACTCCTGGGACATGCTCTTGTACACGTTGCGGTGCAGTCCGCCGAACACGCCCGCGTTGTAGTCGTAAATGTCGAGCTCTTTATGCTCGAGATCGACGAACGCGGTGATCGAGGTCAGCGACAGGACATCGCTCGGCGCCCAGTCGAGCTGCAGGGAATAGAGGTCGGTACTCTGGTGCAGGAACGGTACGCCGCTGTCGCCACCGTACGGGAGGCCGTCGCGCAGTGCTGGAATCAGGTCGTTGATCGACGTATTGCCGTTCAGTTTGCAGTCGTCGATACCTGGGAACAGAGCGAGCGCGAAGGAGGCGGCTGGGATTGCCGTTGGCTGCACGGTGCCTTCCGGACAGATCTCTTCGGTGCGGCCGTTCGCGCCGTCGTTGTCGTACTCGGAGTAGGAGTACTTGAAGCGCGCGCGCAGCGCGTCATTCGGCTCCCACACCAGGGTTAGGCGGCCGTTCAACGACTCTTCGCCGCGCACGGGGTGCGCAACCCCCGGCCACAGGTTTTCGAACAGATCGTCGGAGTTGGTCTTGCCGATTGCGATCCGCGCACCGAGGGTGTCGGTCAACGGTCCGGACAGCACCATCTCGGTATAGGTCTGGTCGTACTGATCTTCGTAGCCCACCATGCCTTCGGCTTCGAACTCGTCGCCGGGATCGCGCGTGGTCACCGAGATCACGCCCGCGGTGGCGCTCTTACCGAAGTACAGGCTCTGTGGACCTTTCAATACTTCGAGTTGAGCCATGTCCATATAGGCGTTGTGGATGAAGCGGCCGACGTTGACCACCACGCCATCGAGGTTGATGGACACGGACTGGTCGAACGCCGCGCTGATCGAACTCGAACCGATGCCGCGCAGGATGATGTTCGAGCCGTTGCCCGAACCGCCCTGAAACACCATGAAGTTCGGAATCAGTTTGGACGCTTCGGTGAGTGTCGTCAGGTTGTAGCGATCGAGGTCGCTCTCGGTCAACACGGCAACGGTCACAGGCACATCCTGCAGCCCTTCTGCCTGCTGACGCGCGGTGACGATGATCTCTTCGACGTACCGGTCTTCCGCGGACCACGCGGTCAGCGGCATGCAGGACATCGCGCCCACGGCGATGATGCCCATGCGGGCAAAAGCTGATCTCATCTGAATCTCCCCCATTGCAAGCCTTGGATGTAGCTCCACCGACTCGTGGCGCTGAGCTCTCCGTGGCCAGCGAGTCTTGATGGCGAATCTAGTTAAGTAGCTGCGCGGGGTCAAACTCGCGAAGCCAATTGCAGGTCGTGATACCTCTCGAATTTGAGAGGTCGCGCACCGCGGCGCTCAAGTACCGCTAATCGACGATCGTCACTGATTCCTCGAAAGGTCGCTTCGCGATGTCGGGAACCCGGGCGCCAGGCGCGGGGCGCCCCGCGACGAGGATCAGGTAGGGCTTCTCGTGGCGTGGACGGTTCAGGATGCGATTCAGAAAGGCCATGGGGCTCGGCGTGTGGGTCAGTGTCGCGAGTCCGGCCGCATTGAGCGCCGCGAGCAGAAATCCCGTCGCGATGCCCACAGACTCACTGGTGTAGTAGTTCTTGGATTTCCGGCCATCCGCAGCGACCGAGAATTTCTCCAGGAACACGACGATCAGACATGGCGCGTCGGTGAGGAAGGGTTTGTTCTCGTCGGTGCCGAGGGGGGCTAAGGCCGCGAGCCACTCGGGTGATGCGCGGCGCGCGTAGAACTCACGTTCCTCCGCTTCGGCAGCGGCGCGGATTTCGGCGCGCACCGCGGGATCCTTCACCACCACGAAGTGCCAGGGCTGTCGATTGGCGCCACTCGGTGCGCTCAGTGCGGCCGAGAGCGCTGCTTCGATCACGGCGTCGGGAACGGGGTCGGGATCGAAGTCGCGAACGGTGCGCCGGCGGAGGATCACGTCACGGAATTCTCTGGCGCGTTCGATCATTGCGGTGCGCGGCAATCGCTCGAGCGCGAAGGGGATCGTCGGGTATCGGGTCACGGCCGGTCACTCAACTCGGCAAGGGGCGGATGCTACCCGAATCCGTCAGGCGAGGGTCCAACCAACCAGACCGCCGATCGCGGCGGAAGCGAACAGCATGAACGTCAGGTGCTTGGCGCGCAGTGACAGATGAGCGTGCTGACTCGCCATGGTCTCCAGAATCGGCCGCACCGCGTTGTAGACCTCGGTGCGCGCCACCTGACGCGCCTGCCGGTCGTCGATCTTGTCGACGGCCCGTTGCGACACGCGCTTGGAGAGCTGGCTGATGACGCGTTGTGTTTCGGCGTGTCCGGCCGTGCGATAGCCCGGGCGCAGAGAGATGCCGGTGACGAACGCACCCCGAGCGACCTGTTGGGCGAGTTCGGTTTCGGAGACTTCCGAAGGCATGGTGTCCCGGTACGGCTGGGATCGAGGAAAACTATCAGGTGCGGTCCAGGGCCGGAGAGAACTCCGTCACACGGCTGTAGCAGCGAGCCGCGCTCGCGACCGGTGGAGGGTGTCGCGACAATCGTCGGAGTCACTGTGGGAGCGCCCTTGGGCGCGAACGGATTCGATGGACCAAACCAATGAATTCTTTGCGTTCGTTCGCGCCCAGGGGCGCTCCCACAAGCTCCGTTCGACGGCCAGCTAAGGTGGCCCGCGCAGCAGTTCGTTGTCGTCGACGATGCGCAGGGGCATGTTGTCGCTCTTGTCGTTGATCACCATGGAGGCGTCGACTCGCAGGCACATGCCGGCGTCGGTGCCCGCGGCGGTGAACGTGCTCACCTGCACGTTGTACCCGCCCACCACAGGCAGCCGGAACAGCTCCTGATACATCTGATTCTGGTTCTCGAAGCGGCCGGAGGTCGCTTCGAGCAACGTTGCATCGCGATCGAACAAACTGATGTTGCTGCCGGATCGGCCGACGATCGGCTTGACGACATAGCCGCTCGCCTTCAGGGAATCCGTCAGCGTGAACGATGAATTCAACAGGTACGGATGATTCGGGAACAGGCTCCACAGCACGGGCAGGATCGCCTTGTTGCTGGGTATCAACGTCCACAGCGGTTCGTAAACCATGACGTCCTTGCGCAGCAGCACATCCACCAGGCGCGGAGGCGCGTCGTGGCGTTCGCCGGGCCTGTAGCTGCTCAGCTTCTCCGGATCGTCCTCGCACTCCGCGCGGATCTGATCGAGCGCCGTCTCCCACGCCCAGGTCTTCCACACCCATTTGATGCGCACGCCGTCGGCATCGCGGATGTTGCCTTCATCGTCCCAGGTCAATCCGTTGACGCCGTGGATGATCTTGGTCTTCAGGCCGGCTTCGTCCATCGCTTCCTGCATGAAGAGCGCGTGATAGGTCTCTTCGAGGTCGCGGTCCTGCATGATGTGGATGACATCGTCGACGTCGCTGTTGGCCCACGCATCGCGCAGACGATTGTGCAGATCTGCGCCCGGGTCGCGACCGATCTCGCAGTCGAAGTGCCGGGCCCACTTGCCCTGCACCTTGCCGCACTCCATGTGGCAGGCGGCGGAATCACAGTTGTACTCGTAGACCTTGATGCCGCGCTCGGAAACCGAGAAGTCGAAACGCCCGGTGATCATCTGATTACGCCGGTTGTTCCATGACTGGCGGATTTTCTGCCACAACGACGACGGGATGTTGAAGTGGGCGAGCAGGCGCTCGTCGCGCAGGACATAGTCGGTGGCGTGCATGAACAGCGCATGCAACTCGTTGGTGGCGCGCTCGATCTCCTCCGCGGCCGACTCGGACAGACAGTAGTAGGTGTGCTGATCGGCACGGACGCTAGTGAGCAGGTGGCCCTTCATCATGGCGACGTAGGCGGCTTCGTCGGCATTGGCGACGTTCAACCAGGAGGATTCGGCCTGGCCCTCGTCCGGAACCTTGCGTACCTGGATGTTGAGCAGCTGCGGATTGGTCGTTTCCGGATCTTCCGCATGCTGATCGTCGTCGGTCTGGATGACCCAGCCCAGGATCGTGGCATCGCCGAAAGAGCATTCGACCCAGTACTCACCACGATCGGTGACCGTGGCCCGGATCTCCCGCGCGTAGTCGCGTCCTGTCGGCCAGGGGCGATGACCGACGTTCTGTTCGGCGAAGCGGATGTACGTCGGGGTTACTTCGGTGACCACGGCGACATGGCCCGTGCGCTCGAATTCGCCGCCTTCGTCCCACACGAGCAGACAGCCGGGCTCGGGGTGACGCCTGGAGCCGTTTCGAAACGACCGCACCGGCAGGCGTTTGTTTTCGCCAACGATGCGCACCGACTGCAGGCGAAAGATGTCGTATGCCATCGCGACATCGTCGAAAATGTAGCCCTTGTTGAGGTACATCCAGCGGCGCGCGAACTCCACGCATTGCCACTTGTAGCCCATGTAGATGCCGTCGACGTAGCTTCGGTAGGCATGCCGGTCGGGCAGCAGTCGATCGTCGGCGGACTCGTAGTCGGAGGAGTACACCGGCACGTTGCCGGGTGCAATTCCCAATAGTGTGCCGAACGGAGCGGGGCCTTCCTTGGTCGCGATGTTCATCGATCGGGGTTGGATGGTCGACGGGAAAAGTGGAAGTTTACCGTAGAACCGCCCCGGATTTCGGGGCTCGAGAAGGTGACGCTTGAGTATGGAACACATCTGTGCGGTGCATCGCGCTTCGAAAGCGCGCCAGCGGTGGCCGACAATGACGGTACGGTATCGAGCGGATCTGGCGGCGCTTGTCCTCTCGGCGGTATCCGCGCTGGCTGCCGGGCCGGCGTTGGCGATCGATTTCAGCGGCGGTGTCACCGTGGTTGGATTGCACGCGTTCGATGCCGTCCCCGTGGCCGACGAAGTGACTGCCTCGGCGGATCTGTTCGCCACCGGGCGGGCCGGCGCCGGAGAGTGGCTCCTGTATATAGAAGGTAATACGGCGATCGACGAGCGTGGCGTGTCGACCACGTTTGCGGAAGTGAATGCGGACGCCGGCACGGCGCTGGATCCGGATCGCAGCGGTCGCCTGCAGATCTCCGAGCTCAACTACCGGTTCGACCAGTCACCAGTGGGTGCCGTGACCATCGGTCTGATCGATCCGTCCGGTTATCTCGACCGCACGCGGCTGACCAACGACGAGAATGTTCAGTTCCTCGGTGTACCGTTCGTGAACAATCCGACGATCGAGTTTCCCGACTACACGCTCGGTGTGGCAGTGCAACGCGACCGCGACGGCGCTGCACCGGAAGTGAACGTCGTCGTCGCGGCGTCCAACGGGCTCGCCGACAATCCCAATGTGTCGTATGGCCAGCTCATCGACGTCGACGCGCGGGGCCGCGGCGTCTTCGTCGGTATCGGAGCGGGGTGGGAGTCGGCGGTCGATCTCGTTCGTCTGGGCGCGTGGGCGAATACCCAGGCGCACGAATCCTTCGACGGCCGTGAGTCCGCCGACAACTATGGTGTCTATGCGGTGTACGGGCGGTCGATGGGTGCACATGGGCTCAGCCTGCGCGCTGGCCTTGCGAACGACGAGGTGGCGCGCGCGGCGGGCTTCACGAGCATCGCGTATCGTTACGGCTTCCATGGACATGCACTCGGGCTCGGCTACGCGAGAACCTTTCTGTCGGCGAACGAGAATGCCGCCGATCTGGACGACACGTCGCACTTCGAGGTCTATCTGCGGCTGGCGTTGTCTCGAGGGTTACATGTGACGACGTCGATGCAGCGAGTCGTTCACAGCAGCTTCGTCACCGATACGGCGGATCCGCGGCGTAATGTCACTGTGATGGCGTTGCGCCTTCATTACGGCTTCTGAGCGCAACTTCGACCTGATTTTGCGTACTGTCCGTATCGACATGCTCGATGCGACGCTTTAGCCTCTTGCCGCACGAATCTGACCGAGACAGCCGGAGAGGTACATGAGCGAATCGAGCCGGGCGACGCCCCGCGACGAGATACTGACCCGATCCAACAAGGAGTTCTTCGAGCAGTGGGCAATCGACCCGCATCGCGACCCCGCTTCCGTACCGCTGGCCGACATCGATCCGGGCCATCCCTATCTGTTCGAAGCGCGCACGGAGCTGCCGTACTTCGAACGCCTGCGCCGGGAAGATCCCGTGCACTACTGCGAAAAGAGCATGTTCGGTCCGTACTGGGCCGTGACCAAGTACGACGACATCGTCTACGTGGATTCGCATCACGATCTGTTCTCGTCGGATTCGCGGCTAGGCGGCATCAATCTGGGCGGCATTGCGGATCCGAACCCCGACCCGCAGTTCCACCTGCCCATGTTCATCATGGAAGACCCGCCGAAGCACGACGAGCAGCGCAAGGTCGTTGCGCCGATGTTCACGCCGCGCCATCTGCAGACCTTGCAGGAGCTGATTCGCGAACGCGCCGGAAAGATTCTCGACAACCTGCCGCGCAACGAAGAGTTCAACTGGGTGCGCGAGGTGTCCGTCGAGTTGACGGGTCAGATGCTCGCGACCCTGTTCGACATCCCGCAGGAAGACCGGCACAAACTGATCTACTGGTCGGACACCACACAGAACATCGGCAACCCCGAGTTCTTCGACACCGTTGAAGAGGGCTTTCAGGAACTCTGGAAGTGCTGGTCGTACTTCTCGGACGTGTGGCAGCAACGCAAGGCACAGAAGGAGCCCGGTAACGATCTCATCTCCATGCTCGTACATGGCGAGTCCACGAAGGACATGCCGCCGAACGAGTATCTCGGCAACATCCTGCTCTTGATCGTGGGCGGCAACGACACCACGCGCAATTCGATCTCTGGCGGCGTGCTCGCGCTCAACGAGAATCCGGATCAGTACCGCAAGTTACGTGCGAACCCGGAACTCGTTACGTCGATGGTTCCGGAGATCATCCGCTGGCAGACGCCGGTGGCACACATGGCGAGAACGGCGCTGGTAGACACCGAGCTCGGCGGCAAACAGATTCGCAAAGGCGACCGACTCGCCATGTGGTACATCTCCGGCAATCGCGACAGCGACGCCATCGAGAATGCGGACCGCTTCATCATCGATCGCGCGAATCCACGCAAACACGTGGCGTTCGGATTCGGCATCCATCGGTGTCTCGGCAATCGCCTCGGTGAGATGCAGCTCAAGGTCATCTGGGAAGAGATACTCAAGCGCTTCGATTCCATCGAGGTGGTGGGCGACCCGGTTTACCTGCGGTCGAGTTTCATCCGCGGTATTCGCGAACTGCCAGTCAGGATTTCGGGGTAATCACATGGCCAAGATCAGGTTCATAGGATTCGACGGTACCGAGTATGCGGTCGACGCGGTGGACGGCCAATCCGTCATGCAGAGCGCGATCGACAACGCGGTGCCGGGCATCGATGCCGACTGCGGTGGGCAGTGTTCGTGCGCGACCTGTCACGTGATTGTCGATGCGGCGTGGATCGATGTCGTGGGCAGGCCGGGTGAACGCGAAGAGGAGATGCTCGACCTCAATCCGGAACGTGACGCTAATTCGCGGCTGTCGTGCCAGATTCCCGTACGCGACGAACTCGATGGCCTGATCGTGCGGCTGCCTGAATTCCAGATGTAACAGGAGCTCACCAGCGCCGCGGCACTCGATTGAGTGCGTACAGGAGAGAGCCCGCAAGCACGAAGGCAAGCGTCACGGTCACGGCATCGAGGGTGACCTGAGTCATGAGTCCGACGCAGACGATCGCCGCGAGCACAGGCATGAGATAACCGGTGCGCGGCGGTGGCGGGACGACGGCATTCGCTCGGCCGCGCCGCAGCACCGGAATCGCGCCAGCGCAGATCAGGTAGATCGAAAGCCGCGTCAACACGGATATGCCCGCGAGCCAGACGAACGACCCCGAGATCGCGAGGGCCAGCACCAGCGCACCGAACACCATCACCGATACGGCGGGCGTGCGGTAGCGGGGGTGTACCGCGGCGAACACCGCGGGCAGCTGGCCATCGCGGGCGAGCGCATAGGTCATGCGCGGTGTCGAGAACATCGCGCCCGCGACGTTTCCCGCAACCGATGCGACCACCCCTGCCGTGATCAGCAGTGCGCCTGCGCCGCCGAGCAGTGCGGCGCCGACCTCCACGAGCGGACGCTCCGTCTGCGCGAGGTTCGGCAGCACGCTCACGCTCACCGACTGAATCAGAAAATACAGCACCGACACCACGGTCAGCGTTGCAATCAGGGCGCGTGGCATGTCACGGCGCGGGTCGCGCGCCTCGCCCGCAGGAACGAGGGCAGACTCGAAGCCGACGTAGGCGTAGACCATGAGTACCAGTGCGGCGCCGAAGTTGGCAGGGTCGGGAAGTGCGGCTGCCGCTACAACATCCGTGGAGATACTCGACAGCCCCCATAGCACGAGTGCGATGAGCGGTACGAATTTCAGCACCGTGAGCACGCCGACCGTGCGCATTGCCTGGCCCGCACCGATGACGTTGACCCAGGTCAGTCCACCGCAGATGCCGATGAGCAGCCCGACGCGCGTCGCGCCCTGGTCTGCTCCCTGCCAGAAGAAGGCGATCGACGTGACCAACAGATTCACGTTGGCGGCGAATGCGGTTGCGCGGGCCACATAGAAGGCCCAACCCGTCTGGAAACCCACGAACGACCCGAAGGCTGTTTGCGCGTAGAGCATCGGTCCACCGGTACCTTCGAAGTGGCGGGCGGCTTCGCCGAAGGTGAGGACGATGGGAATCATCAACGCGCCGCAGAGGAGAAACATCCAGGGGCTGAAGATGCCGGTGAGACGTGCCGCCTCGGCGCCCACGCCGAAGATGCCGGCGCCGATCATGCCGTTGACGGCGAGCAGACCGATGCCGACGACGGTGAGGCGTCTTACCAGGGGCTCATTGGACATGTTCATTCGTGGGAGCGGGCTTGCCCGCGAACCGCCGAACGATGCGTTCGCGGG
>JBFKCZ010000027.1:0-12825 GCA_041620035.1 Pseudomonadales bacterium | reverse complement strand
TCCACGATCACATCGGCTCCGATCCATGCTGGATCCTCCCACTCGCCGAGCCCGAGCCCCAGCGCGATACGGTCGAGTCGGGCACGGCCGTCGAGGCGTCGGCTGTTTCGATCCTCTGTCACATCGAATTCGAACTCGACCGGATGCGACACGTCGCGCAGTACCAGGCGCCCCACCGTCTTGAAACCATCGCCATTGCCCTCGATACGATCGGCTTCGAAGCGCGCGGTAGCAAACCGTTCGACTTCGAACCAGCCTTCCCCGCGCAGAATGCCATCGCGTTCGCTCTCGAAGGTCGTCGCCGACGCCATGTCGATGACCACCGTCGCGCGGCTGTCGCTGAGGCGGCTCGCATCGAATCTCACATCCGCATCGAACATCTCGAAGCGCCCCCGGAATTTCGCACCGGCCTGTTCGGCCACGAACGCAAGGCTGCTCTCGCCGGCGACGATGTTCCAGCGCGGCAGGTCGTCAGCGCCAGCCGACCACGCCCAGAGCGCGGTAACGGCAGCCCAGGCTATCTTCCTGGCCATGGCAGCATGCGCCTCAGGACATCGTCCTTGTCGATGAAGTGATGTTTGAGCGCCGCGCCAACGTGCACGACCGCGAACACGACCAGCACGTTGAACAGCGTCTCGTGGATTTCTTCGAGATCGTGGGCCAGCCCCTCGTCGGGCCCGACGAAATCGGGCAGCTGCACGAGGCCGAACCAGCTCACGGGATAGTTTTCGGCGCTCGAGGCGAGCCAGCCGGTGATCGGCATCAGAAACAACAGTGCATAGAAGCCCCAGTGCGAAACACGCGCACCGATGACCTGCCACTTCGGCATCGTCGGCGGCCAGGGCGGCGGCGGATGGGCCAGACGCCAACCCAGACGCAGGATCGCGAGGGCCAGAATCGTGATGCCGAACGACTTGTGGCGCGCCATCAGGATCAGCTGCTCCATGGCAGCGCTCGGGTCGGTCTTTCGCGCCACCCCAGCCTCTTCCGCGAGTTCTGCGAGCACGTACTGCAGCACGATCAATCCTGCAATGAGCCAATGCAGGGTCTGGGCGACCGCGCCGAATCGCGATTGCGGACTGACGTTCGCCATCGGCTACTCCGCGATCGTCGCCTCGAGGGCGATGGTCAGCGGGATCTCCGCGCCAACCATGGGTACACCGTAGGTCATGCCAAACGCCGAGCGATCGATCGTCGTGGTGGCCGCGAACCCGACATGCTGCTTCTGATGCATGGGATGCTTGCCGAGCTTGTTCAACGTGACTTGCAGCGTCACCGGCAGCGTCTTGCCGCGCAGAGTCAGCGCGCCCGTCACCTTCGCGTGGGTCGCATCGATCATCTCGACCTTCGAGCTCACGAACGTGATCGTCGGATGGTGCGCCGTGTCGAAGAAGTCGGCATTGCGCAGGTGCGCGTTCAGTTCGTCATGGAACATATCGACGCTGTCGGCCTTGATCGTCACGGCGAACGAACTGCTTGTCGGATTCACCGGGTCGAAGTCGAGCTTCACGTCGAAGTCGCGGAAAATGCCCGGCATCACCGAGAACCCGAGGTGCGTTGCATTGAACAAGATCCGGGTATGCGAAAGATCGACGACGAACTCGGCCGCACGAACCGGCAGGACGAGCAGCAGCGCGATCAAACCGACAGTAAGCCTCATGTAAACCACCCTGATTTCACGAAAGACCGACTTTACATCGGCGGCGACGCCAAGGCTCGCGGATTATGCCGAGCGAGTCCGACCGGCGGTCAGGCGCCGAACGGACACTCGATCAGCGCTGAGTACCGTGGTCCCGCCGGGCTCGCGTCGCTGCGATACAGCCCGAGGCTTTCGAACCGACAGGGGATGGGATCGACCATGAGGTGCGTGATTGCCTCCGTGACGCTTTCGCGCAGCACGCGGCCCGGGCGTTTCATACGCATCAACGTGACGTGGGCTGTGAAAGGATGATCACGACGGTCACCGATGGCATCACCGATGGCATCGCCGATGGCATCGTCGATGGCTCGAGCGAGGTGAGCCAGTTCATCGTCCGGGGTGATGCCGAGCGCAATCACGCGCGCGGTACCCGACTGAGGCAACCGCATGACACCGGCCAGGTGCACGCCGATGCATCGCGTGCGCGCGGCCACGGCGGAGAGCGCGGGCTCCAGCGCAACGGCGCGGTCGGGCCGGATCGCGCCGAGGAACCGGAGCGTCACGTGCCAGTTCTGCGGCGGCACCCAGCGCAGCGCCGTCTGCGGGAAGGTGCGGCGCAACGGCTGCATTCGTTCTTCCAGCGCCTCAATGGCGCCTGCCGATGGTCGACACGCGAGAAATCCGCGCAGGCGTGCGCCGCGGTTCAGAACGGCCAAACGAGCTTGGTGAACGCGACGCGGAAGAGGTACCCCACGGATGCCAACGCAAGGACGAAGCCCGCGATGCGCAGCGGACGGCTGCGAGCCCGCATCGCCAGTACGCCGAACCCGATGTAGGCGATCAGCGCGACGATCTTTGCCATGAGCCAGCCGTGGACCATGGGCGACAGCGACAGATGCACCGCCAGCGCGACGCCGCATGCAAGCAGCAGCGTGTCGATGACGTGAGGCGCGATCCTGATCCACTTTTGCTCGCGAATCGGCGAGTCGATCAATGCGAGCGCACCGCGAACGATGAATCCGATCACCGTCAGATACGCCAGCAGAATGTGCAAATGTCTGATCGCGATCATCGTCCCCCCGTCACCAGCCGTCATTGAAGAGTTGCGAAGCTTCGCCGGGTTGTACCGGCGCGCGCGCCTCCGCGCGCATCGAAGAAGAACATGCTGCCACGTGGAGCCTACCGACTCCATCGGCGGAACCTCGACCCGCGCTATACTTCGCGCCAATTTTTCACCCTGAAGAACAACTCCCATGCCACAAGGCGGGCCGACTTCACACGTCTATTTCTCGCAACGCCTGCGCCTGCACTACGTCGACTGGGGCAACCGCGACGCCCCGACCATGCTCCTGGTACATGGCGGTCGCGACCATTGCCGCAACTGGGACTGGGTCGCGGAGGCCTTCCGCCGCGATTACCACATCATTGCGCCAGACCTGCGCGGCCACGGGGACTCGCAATGGATGGTGGGCGGCGGCTACAACATGGTCGACTACGTCTACGACATTGCTCAACTCCTCCACCAGACCACGACTTCGCCCGTCACGATCATCGGCCATTCCCTGGGCGGTTCGATTTCCGTGACCTACGCCGGCCTGTATCCGGAGAACGTGGCCAAACTGGTCGCCATCGAAGGCATGGGCCCACCGCCGCAGATGCTGGCGGCACGGCTCAACCAACCGACGCACGAGCGGCTGCGTTACTGGGTCGATGATCTGCGCAAGGCATCCGGACGCCTGCCGCGGCGATATCCCTCGATCGAGGAAGCATTCCAGCGCATGCAGACCGAGAACCCGCATCTGTCGGCGGAGCAGGCGCGCCACCTCACCATTCACGGCAGCAACCAGAACGAAGACGGTACATACAGCTGGAAGTTCGACAACTACGTCCGCTCGTTCTTTCCGGTCGGACTCAGCAACGAGCAGAGCCAGGAACTGTATGCGCGCATCGACTGCCCCACGCTCCTGATGCGGGGCACCGAGTCGTGGGCGTCGGATCCGGCCAAAGATGGTCGTGCCAAGCACTTCCGGCATGCGCGCGTCGTCAACATTGCAAAAGCCGGACACTGGGTGCATCACGATCAACTCGACGAGTTCCTGCGCGTCGTGCGGGCGTTCCTGGACGAATGAGACCGATGCGTTGACGGGCGATGCGCTCATCCGCCGAATACACGCAGCCCCGGGTGCGGGCGTCATCGTGGCGACCGGGGGCGGCAGTCGTCTGATCGCCGATCTGCTCGCGGTTCCGGGCGCATCGGCAACCGTGCTCGAAGCGCGGGTCCCCTACGCCGCCGCTGCACTGGCCGAATTCGTCGGCGCAGCGCCTGAGCAATCTGTGAGCGTCACGACGGCGTGCGACATGGCGATGGTTGCCTTCGAACGTGCCCGCGCGCTCGCGCCCGATGAACCCCTGCCATTTGGCCTCGCGATCACGGCGAGTCTGCGAACCCGCGCGAAGAAGCGCGGCGAACACCGCGCCCACGTCGCCGTACAAACCACCGCCGCGACTCGCGTGCGGTCGCTGACCTTCGTGAAATCCGCGCGCACGCGCCGTCAGGAAGAGGCCATCACGCGCGACCTCGCCCTCGGTTGTCTCACCGCGGCACTCGATGTCGACGGTGCACCGGAACTCGACCTCGGCGATACCGAGTCGATCGTCGAGGCAACGCACACCGCACCGGCGGCATGGCGAGCGCTGCTGTTGGGTACCGAGTCCACCGTCACCGTCGGAGCGCCCGCTGACGGGACGCGCGCCTTGCTTCCGGGTTCGTTCAATCCGCTGCACGCGGGCCATCGCGCCATGGCGCAGTACGCAGCCGAGCGACTCGGCGCACCGGTCGCGTTCGAGCTCTGCATCCGCAATGTCGACAAGCCGCCGCTCAACTACCTCGCGATCGCGCAACGCATCCGTCAGTTCGCACCACAGGAGACCGTCATCCTCACGCAACTGCCCACGTTCGTTGCCAAGGCACGGAAGTACCCGAACACGACGTTCCTGGTGGGCGTCGATACTGTCATTCGAATCGCGCAGGCGAAGTACTACGGATCGGAGACAACGCGCGATCAGGCCTTCCTCGACCTGGCCGCACTCGGCTGCGATTTCCTGGTGTTCGGCCGGCGCATGGACGGGCGCTTCGTCTCCGCGATGGATCTCGACCTGCCCCACTCGCTGCGCCGCATCTGCACGAGCGTCGACGAACAGGAATTCAGAATCGATCTCTCTTCCACCGCGCTGCGCCAGGCGCCATGAGCCTGGTCAGCTGCTCGGCAACTGAACTTGCGAAGCTGATTCGCGCGAAGTCGGTCTCGGCGGTCGAAGTCGCCGAGGCGCACTTGCAGCGCATCGAAGCAGTGAATCCCTCGATCGATGCCATCGTGCAACTCTCACCTTCTGTCGTTACCGACGCACGGCGCGCCGATGACGACCTTCGACACAATCGTGTGCGAGGACCACTGCACGGCGTGCCGTTCACGGTGAAGGACTGGATCGAAACCGAAGGCATCGTCTGCGCTGCCGGCATCGAGGCACGCCGCGACTACGTGCCGAAGCGCGATGCGACGGTCGTGGCCCGCCTACGTGCCGCCGGCGCGATCCTGCTCGGCAAGTCGAAGCCCGGCAGCACTGCAGACGTCTATCCCGAACCGCACAATCCGTACCGAGTAGCTCACACCCCCGGCGGCAGCAGCAGCGGAGAAGCAGCGATCATCGCCGCCCGGGGATCGCCACTGGGCCTCGGCAGCGACTCGGGCGGCAGCATCCGCTGGCCCGCGCACTGCTGCGGTATCGCCGGTCTCAAGCCCACCAGCGGCTACGTGCCGAACACCGGCCACGTCCCGATCATCACCGGCCTCGTCGATCCACGCACGACCATCGGACCGATGGCACGATGCGTCGACGATCTCGTCATCGCGTGGCAGACGATCGCGGGCATCGACGGGTGCGACGCTGCCGCCATTCCGATGCCGCTCGGCGATGCTTCGAGTGTGGCGGTTGCCGGATTGCGCATCGCGTACTTCACCGCCATGGAGCGCGCTTCACCGACCCGTGAGGTGTGCAGCGCGGTTGCAGCGGCGGTGGAAGCGCTGAGCGCAGGTGGCGCGACGGTGACGCAGGCATGTCCCCCACGCATCGACGAATCACTGTCGATCACGCGCGCTTACTGGTCACGTCCCGCGTCGGTTTCCCCGAACGACTGGCGACCGCACGGCAAGAGCAGCCTCAGTGCCGACGACGTCGAGCGTTCGCTGTTCGAGTGGGATCGCCTGCGCCGCGCGTTCCTCGGGTTCATGAACGACTTCGATCTGATCGTCTGTCCCGTGGCATCAGAAACGGCACCAGCACGCAACGACATGCGCCACGAAGACTTCGTCTACATGCTGCCCTTCAGCCTGACTGGCTATCCCGTCGTCGCGTTGCCTGTGGCGTCTGCAGACGGACTACCCATCGGGGTACAGCTGGTCGCCCGCCCCTGGCACGATCACGTGGCGCTCGCGTGTGCGCGCATGGTGGAGGACAGTGTCGGGCACCTGGCCGCACCGCCGCTGTGAGTCGACGATCAGGCTACTTCGCGAACGCCTGCCGCGCCTTCAACGCATCCTTGAAGCCGCGCGTGAGTGCGCTCTGATCCGCATCCGCGAATGCGGATGCCCCGTGTAGCGCATTCGCCGTCGCGTTGATCGCTTCCTTGACCATGCGCACCGTGGCCGCGGGCATCCCGGCCGCCATGCCGGCCAGGCGCAGTGCTTCGTCTACCGCTCCGCCGGATTCGGCAACTGCATCGACGAGACCCCAGTCGAGCGCGTGATCGGCCGACATCTTTTCGCACAGCAGCACGATGCGCTTGGCGCGTGCCGGGCCCACGAGCGTGATGAGTCGCGGCAATGCACCCCATTGCAGATTCAGCCCGATCTTCACCTCCGGCACGTAGAGGTAGGCATCCTTCGCGAGTACACGCCAATCGCACGCCAGTGCGATCGCGACACCGGCACCCACCGCGAGACCCTCCATGGCAGCGACCGTGATCTGGGGCATCTCTTCCCACGCCTTGCAGAGGCGCACGCCGCGATAGGCTCGGTGCCGCAGCTCGACGTCGTCGTCGATGTTCTCCCAGGTGGACGTGTCCTTGAGGTCGATACCGGCCGAGAAAGCACGATCCGCGCCGGTCAGGACCACGGCGCGCGTCTCGAGATCGTCATGGAACGCGCGAGCGACCTCGGTGAGTTCGAGGATGGTGTCCTGATTGAACGCGTTCAGGTTCCCGCGCCGGTCGAACTTCACGAGCGCGACCGCGCCGCGCCGGTCGATGGTGACATTCTGATACGTCATGGTTTGGCCCCCTGCATTCTTTCCATCGTGGTCATGATGGTTCCCACCATCGTCGCCACGTCACTCAACTGCGCGGGAACGATCATCGTGTTGTTGGTCTTGGCCAGATTGCCGAACTCCTTTACCCATTGCTCGGCAACCCGAAGGTTCACCGCTTCGCGGCCACCCGGTTCGTTGATCGCGCTCGCGACATTGCGAATTCCCTGCGCGGTCGCCTCTGCGATCAGCCGAATTTCCTGCGCGCGACCTTCCGCGGTGTTGATCTGCCGGAGCTTTTCTGCCTCCGAGAGGTTGATTGCTTCCTGGCGATCGCCTTCGGATACGTTGATGCGCGCCTGACGCTCACCCTCGGACTGCGCGACGACCGCACGCCTTTCCCGCTCGGCCCTCATCTGCTTTTCCAGCGCATCGCGCACCGATTCCGGGGGCATGATGTCCTTGATTTCGTAGCGCAGGATCTTCACACCCCACGATTCCGCTGCCCGGTCGATCGCACTCACGACCTGCGCATTGATCGTTTCGCGCTCCTCGAAGGTTCGGTCGAGATCGATCTTGCCAATCTCCGAACGCAGCGTCGTCTGCGCGAGCTGCGACGTGGCGAACAGATAGTTCTCGATACCGTAACTCGCGGCCTTCGCATCGCCCACCTGCAGATACAGCACCCCGTCCACTTCCACGGCGATGTTGTCCTTGGTGATGCACGTCTGCGATGGCACGTCGAACGCCTGCTCCTTGAGTGTGTGCTTGTAGGCGACCCGATCGACCCAGGGAATCAGGATGTGAAAGCCCGCGTCCAGCGTTCGAGAAAACTTACCGAGTCGCTCCACCACGAACTGTTCCCGCTGCGGAACGACACGCGCCGTCTTCGCGAGCGCAATCAGCACGACGATGGCAAGGCCGATACCGAGAACGACTGAGATCTCCATGGCTGCTCCTATGAGTTGCCGGCGGAGCCGGTGAGGGGTTCGACTTCGAGCACCATGCTGTGGCGCGCCGTGATGCGAACCACCGTGCCGGGGGCGATCGGTCCGTGGGTCGATCGCGCATCCCAGGCGGTGCCGCGATAGCTCACTTTGCCCCGGTTCGGTTGCCCTACCTCGAAGCCCGATTCGATCTTCGCCTCGTGCCCTACAAAATCGTCGTCGGCATCGGCCGACAACGTGGTGCCCACGAACCAGCTCTTGAAACGCGTTCGCAGCACCGCGAGCAAGCCGACCGCAATGACGGCGAACACGATGAACGGTATGCCGTGCTCGGCGCTCATGCCCATCCACAAGGCAAGGCCGGTCACGAGTGCCGCGATGCCGAAGAAGATGACCACGAAGCCTGAAATGAAGAACTCGACGACGATCAGTGCGAGACCCACCACGATCCAGATCAGTGCCCAATCCATTCCGCGTGCCTCCCTCCGAGTCGAATCGATTCTACTACTCGAGATCCTCCAGCCGTCTTGGCCAATTGTCCTTCAAGAGTCTCGACAACGAGCGATCCGCGAGCAGCCGCCCGCCGGTCTGGCATCGCGCGCAGTAGTTGGCTTCGTTCTCGGCGTAGACGATGCGTTGCACGGGTGAGCCGCAGACCGGACAGGGCTCGCGGTACTTGCCGTGCACCCCCATCTCGGGGTGGAAGGCGGTGACTTTCGTGGGGAAGTCGTCGCCCGCCTTCTCGCGCAGTCGCTGTGTCCACTCCTCCAGCGTGCCGACACAGGCATCGAACAAACGCTCGATCTCTTCCTCGCTCAGCGCACGCACCTGCTTGAAGGGAGACAGTTTCGCCCGCAGCAGAATCTCGTCGGAATAGGCATTGCCGATCCCCGCGAGCACGTGCTGATCGGTGAGCGCGCGCTTGAGGGTGTGGTTGGTCGCGGTCAGGCGTTTCGAAAACTCCGCCAGTGGCGCGTGCAGGAGCTCCAATCCACCGGGATCGAGTACCGCGAGATCGGCAGTGCCACTCACCAGTTTCATCGAGGCGCGCTTCTTCTTGCTCGCCTCTGTGAACAAGAGCGTTCCGGAGGAGAAATCGAATGCCGCGAGGCCGTTGCGGGCGGGGACTGCCGCGCCCCGCTTGGCCCACTTCAACCGCCCCGAGATCATGAGATGGATGACGACGAAGCGCTCGCCTTCGAGTTCCAGCACGAGTTGCTTGCCGAGCCTGCGCCAGTCTCGCACCACCGCACCGCGCAGGTCTTCAACGCGCGGCGTCACTGTGCGGAGTACGAACACGCTGTCGATGCGGATGTCATCGAGGGTCTCACCGCACGTACGCCGTCGCAGGTGCTCGAGATAAACGGTCAGGTCGGGTAACTCAGGCACGCCCCGCAGCCAGTTCTTCGTTCGTCATCAGCGTCTTCCAACGTCCCGACCGGAATCGCCACAGCAGCAGGACCGTTTTCAGCACGTAGTCGCCGATCAGTGCGCCGTAGATCCACACCACCGACATACCGGCAAAGGTGAACAGTGCCGCCAGTGTGCAGCGCATGCCGATCAGGCCGAGAAACGTACAGATGAGGGGAAAGCGCGTATCACCAGCGCCGCGTAACGCACCACCGATGGCGAATTCGACGGCGAGGAGCGGCATCATTGCCCCGAGAATCCAGGTGAACTCCACCGTGTGCTGAATCGTGAGCGCATTCGAGCCGATGAAGAAGGTCGCGAGATCGCGGGCAAAGTAGATCACCACGGCACCCAGCAGTCCCATGGAGACCACCGCGAACCACATGGCGCGCCAGCCGCTCTTCACCGCACCCACAGGGTCGTTCGCGCCGAGGTGCTGACCCACGAGCGTCGATCCGGCAATCGAGAATCCAAAACCCACGACCATGCAGATGTTGAGCAGGGTGACGCCGATGCCGTAGGCAGCAAACGCCTCGGTGCCGTAGAAGCGACCGATGATCATCAGGAACACGAAGAAGCCGGCCTGAAAGACCATCTGCTCGACGCCGGCTGGGTAGCCGATGCTCATGAGTCGCTTGATCCGGGCACGCTGCAACCAGCCCTCGCGCACGTATCGAATGCGCATTCTCTGCTTCCACCACAGGCCGACGAGCACGAGCGCACCCACCGCGAACGCGATACCGGCCGCGACCGCCGCCCCCGCGACACCCATGGCCGGAAACCCGTACAGACCGAACACCAGGCAGTACAGCAAAGGCACGTTGAGCACGTTCATGCCCACACCGATCCAAAGCGGTGTCCAGGCATCTCCCGCGGCCCGCAGCGCGCTCGGCAGAATGAAGTTGGCCGCAAACGCCAGATTGAACACCGACAACCAACGGATGTAGTCGGCCGCGAGCGACAGTGTGTGATCGTCGAGGCCGAAGATCGAAGCCACCGGCCGCGCAAACAGCACGCCCGGCACCGTCAGCACGAGCGCGAACGCGCTGGCCAGCGCCAGCGACGCCATGGTGACGCGCGCCGCTTCCTCTTCGTCGTCGCGCCCCCAGGCGCGCGCGACCAGCGCGGTGGTGCCGGCACCAATCGCCATCATCACGGCCTGCAGCGCGAAGAAGACCCGCTGTCCCGCACCGGTGGCGGCAAGCGCTTCGGCACCGAGTTCCCCGACCACCTTGGTCTGCACGAGACCGACGATGCCGTACAACAGGTTGGACAGGATCGAAGGCAGGGCGAGCTGCAGGATCGTCGGCCGTCGGCCCGTTGCATGTGAGTTGCGCGAGTTCATGCTCAGGTGGCGTCGTTGGGGTTTGTTGCTACCATGCCGCCTAATTCGAACGCATTACATGGGGGAAACACGATGCCCGCGGCTTACACCGACATCTCCGTGACTTTGTCCGATTACGTCGCCACCGTCGAGATTCAACGACCGCCACACAACTTCTTCGATCGCAGTCTGATTGCACAGATTGCCGATGCGTTCGAGTCGCTCGATGGCAATGCCGACTGTCGAGCCATCGTGCTCGCCGCGCAGGGCAAGTCGTTCTGCGCAGGCGCGAACTTCGGCAGCGGTAAGGACGGTGATTCGGGCAGCGCGGATTTTACCGAGGAAGGCTTCAAGAACACCACCGGCAAGCTGTATCGCGAGGCTGTGCGCCTCTTCAGTTGCAAGAAACCCGTGGTAGGCGCTATCCAGGGTGCTGCGATCGGCGGCGGCTTGGGGCTGTCACTGGTGCCCGACTTCCGCGTGGTGAGCCCGGAGGCCCGCTTTGCCGCCAACTTCGCAAAACTCGGCATTCACCCCGGATTCGGATTGACGGTGACACTGCCGAACCTCGTGGGGCAGCAGACCGCGAACCTCATGTTTCTCACCGGGCGCCGCATCGGCGGTGAGGAAGCGGTGAAGATCGGCCTGGCCGACATGCTGGTGGCACCGGATGAACTGCGCGCCGCTGCGACGAAACTGGCCGCGGAGATCGCCGAGAACGCACCGCTCGCGGTCGTCTCGGTGCGGTCCACGTTGCGGCAGGGGCTGAGCGAACGCATCGCCGCAGCCACCGAGCACGAATTGAAGGAACAGCAGTGGCTGCGGGGCACCGCCGATGCCGACGAGGGCATCCGCTCGGTGGCGGAGCGTCGTCCCGGCAAGTTCACGGGCAAGTGAGGCGAGAATCATGAAACTCGGAAAACTCGGCGTCTGGTACTTTCTCGACACGCAGCCCGCGGCCAAGGCCGCGGAGATCGCGCAACGCATCGAATCCCTCGGCTACGCCGCCCTGTGGATTCCGGAAACGGTGGGCCGCCACCCGCTGGTGCACGCGGGCTGGCTCCTGTCACACACGAAGGAGCTCATCGTCGCCACGGGTATTGCCTCGATCTACCACCGCGAACCCGGGGTCACGATAGCGGCGCAGAAGACCCTGGCTGAACAATCCGGCAACCGGTTCCTGCTGGGCCTGGGCGTTTCGCACAAGCCGATGGTCGAGGGCGTGCGCGGACTCAAGTACGGCAAGCCGGTCGCGTCGATGCGCGACTATCTCGCGAAGATGAATGCATCGCCCTACAACGCCGTCCCGCCGTCCGAAGCCCCGCCTCGGGTGATCGCGGCGTTAGGGCCGAAGATGCTCGAACTCGCCCGCGATACCTGCACGGGCGCGCACCCCTACTTCTCCTCGCCCGACCACACCGCGATGGCGCGCAAGATTCTGGGTGCGGACAAGTGGCTGTGTGTGGAGCAGAAGGTCATCCTAGAGACCGACGCGAAGAAGGCACGTGCACTTGCGCGCGCCAACGCGCAGATCTACCTGGGGCTGCCCAACTACCGCAACAACTGGAAGCGCTCGGGCATGACCGACGCCGACCTCGACAACGGCGGCTCCGACCGTTTCATCGACGCCACATTCGCGTGGGGCAACGAGGCGGCCATTCAGGCTCGCATCAAGGCGCACTTCGACGCCGGTGCCAGCCATGTCTGCATCCAGCCGGTGAATCCGAACGGCAAGTTCGGCGATCCAGACTGGAATGCATTGGAAGCGCTCGCACCGTGAGGCAGGCGCGATGAAGGACCGCGTCATCCTCGTCACCGGCGGCGCCGGCGTACTCGGCCAGGCCGTAGTCGCCGAGTTTGCATCCCGCGGCGCACGACCCCTGCCGGTGGATGTGGTCGCTGCACCCGCGGCGCAGAAGGGCTACCAGTGCGACCTCAAGGATGCCAAGGCCTGTGCAGCGCTCATCGAAGAGATTCGCAGCACGCATGGCCGTATCGACGGGCTCGTCAACGTTGCCGGCGGCTTCACCATGGGCGAAGCGGTTCACGAAACGACCGACGAAACCTTCGAATCCATGCTCGACATCAACGTGAGAACGCTGCTCAACATCACCCGCGCGACGGTGCCGGTGATGCTGGCGAAAGGCAGCGGCGCGATCGTCAACGTCGCTGCTCGTGCCGGCTTGCGCGGCAGCGCGGCGATG
>JBFKCZ010000026.1:0-12917 GCA_041620035.1 Pseudomonadales bacterium | reverse complement strand
GCGACTGCCCTATGTTTTTTGAAGGCCGGTCGAAAAGCGCTAGCATCCGACCTGTTGACCCTTCATTTGCTGGCGCACCCCTACGAGAGCGCTCCGCTGGGACGCTGGTGCCCTGATGCACAACTGCAGAAGCTGGAAGAGGAGCGCACGGCGTTCAATACCCGCATGTCGGCACTGGAGGCGCGGCTGCGAACGCAGTTCGCGGCTGCCGATGCGCTCATTTCGCAACTCAACAACACATCTTCGTATCTGGATCAGCAGCTGTCGGCGATGCCGATCCTGAATCGCAACAAGTAAGCGAACCTGGCTAAAGAACTGGACAGCGACGCCGTAACAGTACGTATCCTTCCGCGACAACAGGTGACTACGTGAATCAGGGTGCCAAGACCTACCGTCGGGTGAACGTTTCGAGTTCCGTCGACAACGCAAGCCCGCATCAGCTCATCAAGATGATGTTCGACGGCGCCCTGGCGCGATTGAAGCGTGCACGCGGTTGCGTCACGCACAACGACATCGAAGGCCGCAGCGAGGCGATCGATGGTGCGATGTCGATCATCGCCGCCTTGCAGGGGTGTCTGGATCACGAGAAGGGCGGTCAGCTCTCGGCCCACCTCGACTCGCTCTACGACTACATGCAGCGCCGCCTGTTCCGCGCCACGGTCGACAACGCCGTGGAGCCGATCGACGAGGTGGCCGATCTCGTGCTGACGCTCAAGGAAGCATGGGATGCCATCGATGTCTCGGCGCTCGCCCCGAAGGTACGCGAAGCGGCGATGCAGCCGTGAACGGCGCGGTAGTCTCGATTCAATCGCGCCTCGAGGACGCCATCCGTCGCCTCGACGTCGACGGCGTCGAACGGGTCGACAACGAAGTGCGCAACGTGGTTGCCCAGGCCATCAGTCACGACTCCGAGCAAGCGGTGCGAGTGCTTCGATCGCTCAAGGATGTGTATGCCGGCCTGATCGAATCGGTGACGGCCGAGCGATCGCGCGTCGCCGACGAACTTCGGGCGCTCGGCAAGGCGCGTCGCGGGGTCAGCGCTTATCAGGGCGCTCCGGACGCCTGAACCCGTAATCGAAGAGCTCGATCTCGCGCCGACAGACGGCGTCGATGATGGCCCGCTCTTTCGATCCGAGTACCTGGGAGTAGTGGGGAAGCTGATCGTTCTGACCGGTAGGCGCCTGAACCTGCAGGGGTTCGGGAAGATCCAGCAGGTTCCTGACGTCTTCGAGGTCGGCGGCAAACCGTTCGAATCGTACGACGCGATCCATCGCCAGCACGCCGTCGATGGCGTAGATCTCGAAGTTGGAGAGCCGGCGCGGATCCGCGCCGCGCAGAAATTCGATGAGATCCGGGCGCGGGTCGTGATGGCGCGTCTGCCAGTGGTAGCCGGACACGATCTTGTCCCATGGGTCGCGCTCCACGCAGAACTTGAAGTAGCTGCTCCAGACGCGCGTACCGAGCGCTGCCTTCAGTGTCGCCGCGGTCGTGTGCTCTTCGAAATGGCTGCGCCGCCATCGTGTCGTGAATCGCAGCCAATCCGCGAACGAATAGTCGGCAAGCGGCCGCAGATCGTTCTGGCGGCCGCGCAGACCGTGTTGTGCCCGCAGGGATTCGTCCTCCGGCGCGACTGCCGTGATGATGTCGTCGTCGCCGCAGAACTTCGACAGCGCGACTTCGATGCGTGTACTGGCGGTACCGCGTGTCTTCAAGAAAATGAAGCGATGCTTGTGCGAAACGATCATGGGGCTGCCGCTCGGACGGGCCGCATTATGGCAGAACGGCGTTTTGGCAGAACGGCGGGGTCCGAATCTCCCCTCGTATCCACGACAGACGGATTGTCGACGCAGGGCGTTTCGCCGCCGCCAGTAATTTGACCGCGGCCGGATCCGTACTTTACTTCCGACAGAAGGTCCACGACGTCTGCCGGGAGCTACATGACCGCACCAGCCATTCAGGTATTGATCGACGATCCTTCGCTGCGCCAGCGGGTCGTGGAAGCACTCGAATTCGTGGGCGTGCGAACGCAAGCGGTGTCTTCGGGTGAGGAGTTGGGTGACGATGCGATCGTCGTGACCGATGGCGCCGCCGCTGGCGCGCTGGCCGGGGCGACCATACTGGTCACCGGGCCCGACGGCAGGGCACCGAAAGGTGTGCAAGCGACCGCGACCCTGGCATGGCCGCTGAAACTCAACGACGTGCTCGCAGCGCTGCACTCGGCGTCGCGCGTGAAGGGCCAGCGGAACTTCGACTGGCCCGATCACGACCGTGGCGAGCTTCGATTCGAACGCCTCGTGGGCGACAGCGCGCCGATGCAACGCCTGCGTGAGTCCATGGGCAAGGTCGCCGGCCGCGATGTCACCGTTCTCCTGACCGGCGAACCGGGCACAGGCAAGGAGGTCGTCGCCCGGAGTCTGCATGAGTCGTCGCATCGATCCGGCGGGCCGTTCGTGCCGGTCAACTGTGGTGCAATCCCGCTCGAGTTACTCGAGAGTGAACTCTTCGGATACGAACGCGGCGCCTTTGCCGGTGCCGTTTCCAGCAAGCCGGGGCGTTTCGAACTCGCCGATGGCGGCACCTTGCTGCTCGACGAAGTCGCCGAGTTACCCATGGCGATGCAGGTGAAGCTGCTGCGCGTGCTGCAGGAGCGATGCTTCGAACGCGTGGGTGGCAGCGCCACGATCCGATGCAATGCCCGAGTCATCGCGGCGACGCATCGCAATCTGGAATCGATGATTGCGTCCGGCGAGTTCCGCGAGGACCTGTTCTACCGCCTCAACGTCTTTCCGATTCACATTCCGCCGCTGCGGGACCGTATCGAGGACATTCCCGCCCTGGTCACGGCTCTGTGCGCCGAAATCGAGGCGCGGCAAGGCGATCTGGTGCGGCTCGATGCATCCGCGCTGAACGCGCTTGCTGCCCACAGCTGGCCCGGCAATGTCCGCGAGCTCGCCAATCTCCTGGAACGCCTCGCCATCGCGAAGGCGGGCGAGGTCGTCGGCGCCGACGATCTGAAGATCCGCACGAGCAGGCCCGACACGACCGTCGCGACTCATCCGGGCGACCGTGAGGACGAAGTCGACGGATTACTCGATCCGGACGCGCTGCCCCTGCTGCCCGTGAATGGCCTCGATCTCAAGGACTATCTGGGCCGACTCGAAAAGAGCCTGATCCAGCAGGCGCTCGAAGACACCAATGCGGTGGTCGCGCGCGCCGCAGATCGTCTGCACATCCGCCGCACGACGCTGGTGGAGAAGATGCGCAAGTACGGACTCAGCCGCAGCGAGTCGGTGTGATGACCGCCATCGAGTCGACCGAAACCGCTCGCTCCAGCCGCCTCCGTGCAGCGGCGTCCCGCAACGTCGAAATCGAGGTGCTGCGGCGCGGCTGGTCGCGCGAGCGCGAAGCGCGCGGGCGCGAATCGCAGCGGATGCGCGCACTCATGGATCTGCTGCCGCTGCCGGTACTGGTGCTCGACAGCGACAGCACGGTGATCGATGCGAGTGCCGCGGCGCTGAGCCTGTACGGCGAGGATCTCATTGGTGGCCGGTGGCAGGGTCATCCGCACGGTCGCCAGACCGATCTCGGCGATGAATCGCTGGTGATCATCGATCCGTCGCCGGCGCGTGATCAACGCCTGCAGATGCTCGGTGCATCCCAAGCCGCTCTGGCGCATCAGATCCGCACGCCCTTGACCGTGGCAGGTTTGTCGGTGGAGCAGGTTCTCTCGACGGCAAAGGACGATGCGGTTCACGCCAATCTCGCGCGGGTGCAGCGCAGCCTCACGGCCATCGAGCGGCACATCAGCAACGCATTGGTTTTCGTGCGCGGCGAACTGTCGGAGCGCACCTCGTTCTCGCTGCTCGATCTCAGCTGTGCGCTACAGGAAACGTGGCGCCCACTGCTGGGCGATGTCGAAAACTGGTGGCGCAGCGATGCCGACCTGCGTCGTTGCACCTCAGGCGATCTGTCCGCGCTCGTCAGTGCGCTGACGAACGTGGTGGACAATGCATTGGCAGTCGGTGGCAGGCACACCAAGGTCGTCGTGTCGCTCGCGACCGACGATGTTCACGCACGGCTCTCGATCGCGGACGATGGACCGGGCATGTCCCCACGCATGCTCGCCCGCGCCCGCGAACCGTTCGTGTCGGATCGGCCGGGCGGAACGGGCCTCGGGCTCGCGATCGCCGATGCCGTGGTATCTGCGCACGGTGGTGAGCTCGCGATCGAGTCGGCACCGCAGCGCGGCACCTGCGTTACAGCGACGCTGCCTCTCCTGTCGGAGGCGTCGGCATGAGCGAGCGTATCTGCTGCGCACCGGCCACCCAGCGCTGCTTCGGACTGGCAGAGCGGGTCGCCGCAACCGACGTCTCGGTGATGGTTTCCGGCGAGAGCGGCACGGGCAAGGAAGTGCTCGCGCGCTTCATCCATGAGCGGTCCGCGCGGGCCGCAAAGCCATTCGTGGCCATCAACTGCGCCGCGATTCCGGAACACATGCTCGAGGCGATGCTGTTCGGGCACGAGAAGGGCGCGTTCACGGGCGCCCACATGGCGCGTGCGGGCAAGTTCGAACAGGCGGAGGGTGGCACGCTCCTGCTCGACGAAATCTCCGAAATGCCGCTTGCGCTGCAGGCCAAACTGCTGCGCGTGTTGCAGGAGCGCGAAATCGAGCGGCTCGGCGGGCGTGGTGTGGTGCGTGTCGACGTGCGTCTGATCGCGACGACCAACCGCGACTTGCGGGCGGCGATTGCCGACGGCACGTTCCGCGAAGATCTGTACTACCGCCTGAGCGTGTTCCCCCTGCATCTCGAGCCGCTGCGCAATCGGATCGAGGACATCGTTCCGCTGGCACGTCACTTCGTCGTCAAACACGCACCGCAAACGGTCACCGGCGCGGCGCAGTTGCTGACCGAGGCAGAAGTCGCGCTGCTCGGCTATGGCTGGCCCGGCAACGTGCGCGAACTCGAGAACACGATTCAGCGCGCACTGGTACTCGCGCATTCCGAAGGCATCGGCGCAGGAGACCTCGCTCTGCCAGGTACTGCGGCCGCGGCGCCGGTTGCGCTGAGAGCCGATGCAACACTCGAAGATCGCATGCTCGCGGCCGAGGTCGCATTCGTCCGCGAGGCGCTGACGGCGAATGCGGGGCGTCGGATCGCTGCAGCGCGCGCGCTCGGGATCAGTGAGCGGACGCTGCGTCACAAACTGCAGCGCTGGCGTGAACTGGGTATATCGGTTGCGTCGTAAGCCGTGGGAGGTTGCGTGAGCTCGATTGATTCCATAGGTCGCCCGGATGTGCAGAGCGTGCTGGCGCAAATGCGCGCCATGCGTGAGGCGGCGGGCGGAGAGCTGCTCGCAGACGCCCGCGTACCGGACGTGGCGAGTCGACCGGCAGAGATAGCGGCCGGTGGATTCGGCCGAGCGCTCACCAGTGCGATCGCGAAGGTGAACGCGACGCAACTCGAAGCGAGCGCACTCGCGGATTCCTTCGTGCGCGGCGAGACGACAGACCTCGTGAGGGTCATGGTGGCTTCGCAGAAAGCGAGCGTCGGCTTTCAGGCCGTGACGCAGGTTCGAAACCGCCTGGTGACTGCCTACCAGGACATCATGAACATGCCGATCTGACGCGACGACCTGGTTCATGAACATCAATGGATTGCCGAACGGGTATCTGAACGATGGCTGAGTTGCCGGTCGAAGCGGATCACGCACTCGTGAGTCAGGAAGCTGGCGGACCGAGTTTTCTCCGCGGTTTTTCCGCACTGCCCATGTTCCGTCAGGTGGGGTTGCTCCTCGCCCTGGCGGCGAGTGTCGCAATGGGTTTCTCCGTCGTGCTGTGGATGCGGGAGCCGGACTACAAACCATTGACCGGCGTGTCGTCCGCCTACCAGGCCAATCAGGTCGCGGAGGTGTTGCAGGCCGAAGGCATTCCATACCGCATGGACAGTGGCACGGGCATGCTCATGGTGCCCGTCGAGTCGCTCCACGTTGCGCGCATGAAGATCGCGGGTTCCGACGTTGGCGGCGGTCAGGTCGGGTTCGAACTGCTCGATCGCGATCAGGGTTTCGGCGTCAGCCAGTTCATGGAGACGGCCATGCATCGCCGCAGCCTGGAAGGCGAGCTGGCGCGGAGCATCACGAGTATTCAGGCGATTCAGCAGGCGCGAGTGCATCTCGCGATTCCCAAATCGACCGCATTCCTGCGCGATCAGCGCGCGCCCAGCGCGAGCGTCACGGTGACCCTGGGCCCATCGCAGAGCCTGGCGGAGGGCCAGGTGAGGGCGATCATGAACCTGGTGGCCGGCGCGGTGCCCGAGTTGCGTGCCGATCAGGTGACCGTGGTCGACCAGGCGGGTCGTCTGCTGTCGGGTCAGGACGACGACCAGGCCTTCGCCGCAACCGATCGCCAGCTGCGATACACGAAACAGATCGAGACGAAGCTGAACGAAAAGATCCGCAACATGTTGTTGCCGACCGTCGGTGCAAATCGCTTCATGGCGGAGGTAGCAGCGGACGTCGACTTCACCTGGGTGGAGGAGACCGAGGAGCTCTTCAACCCCGATCTGCCGGCGCTGCGCTCGGAACAGACGGTGAACGAACAACGCGTGGGCGAGGGCGCCGACGGCGGCGTGCCCGGCGCACTGTCCAATCAACCGCCTGCCGTGGCGAGCGCGCCACTGACGGCGCAGGACGCGGTTGCCGTCGCGAGCAGCCCGGAGAACGTTCCGCGCCGCAGTCGCAACCAGGCGACACGGAACTTCGAACTGGATCGCACGATCAGTCACACCCGGCATCAGGTGGGTCGCATTACCCGGCTGACGGTGTCCGTGGTGCTCGATGATCAGGCGATTCCGGGCAAGGACGGCGGCGAAACCACCTACGCGGCCTGGGACGAAGCGGAGCTCGAGCGATTGGCGGCGCTCGTGAAGAACGCCATCGGCTACAACGCCGCGCGCGGCGATACCGTGAGCGTCGTGAACCGGGCGTTTCAGATCGAACGCTTCGAGCCGGCCGAGCCGGTTCCCTTCTGGGTCGAACCCTGGTTCCTCGACATCGTGAAACAGGTGCTCGGTGCGTTGCTCGTGCTCGCCCTTCTGTTCGGCCTGCTGCGACCTCTGTTCAAGAGTCTCTCGAAGGCCGGCACACAGGCCGTCACCGATCAGACGCTTGCGAGGATCGCGAGCATGAACGCCGCCGGCGGTCCGCAGATGTACAACGACTTCGACGGTGCCCGTGGCCGTGGACCTGGCGGCAACTACCAGAATCAGTTGGGCGCGGTGCGGGGTCTCGTGGCCGACAACCCGGCCCGCGTCGCACAAGTGGTCAAGACCTGGGTGAAAGATGAGTGAAGTAGCGACCGCATCGCGGGAGAAGATGGAGCCCCTGGATCGCGCCGCGATTCTGCTGCTGGCACTCGGCGAAGACGACGCTTCGCGGGTGCTCAAGCACCTGGATCCGCGCGAGGTGCAACGCGTCGGCGCGGCGATGGCAGCGCTCGGCAGTGTCAACACCGGGCAGGTGTCGCACGTGCTCGACTCCTTTCTCGACACCGTTTCCGGTCAGTCCGGTCTCACGGTCGGGGCCGGCGACTACATCCGCAAGATGCTCACCAGCGCGCTCGGCGAAGACAAGGCGCGCAGCCTGCTGGACAGAATTCTGGGCGGCAACACCGGTGGGCTCGACAAGCTCAAGTGGATGGATCCGCGGAACATCGCCGAGTTCATCCTGCGCGAGCATCCGCAGATTCAAGCCATCGTGCTTTCCTATCTCGAGGCCGATCAGGCCGCGGAGGTGCTTGGCTACTTCCCCGATGCGGGCTCCCGCGCGGAAGTCCTGACACGGGTAGCGCGCCTCGAGGCGGTGCCGCCGAATGCATTGCAGGAACTCAACGCAGTGCTGGAGGAGCAGGTGAGTCAGCGTGCGCCGGCACGTTTCGCACAACTCGGCGGCGCCAAGGTGGCCGCCGAGATACTCAACAACATGCAGGCGGGCGCAGAAGAAGAAATCATGGCCGGCATCCGCGAGAGCAATCAGGAACTGTGCGACGAAATTTCCGAACTCATGTTCATCTTCGAGAATCTGCTGGACATCGACGATCGCGGTATCCAGGTGCTGCTCCGGGAAGTATCCACCGACAATCTCGTACTCGCACTCAAGGGCGCGGACGATGCATTGCGGGAGAAGATCTTCGGGAACATGTCGAAGCGCGCGGCCGAACTGCTGCGCGACGACCTGGAAGCCAAGGGGCCTGTGCGTATCACCGAAGTCGAAGCCGCGCAGAAGGAGATACTCGTGATTGCGCGTCGCCTCTCCGAGGCAGGCGAGCTGTCCCTGGGTGGCAGCGGCGATGAAATGATATGAGCGAACGCTCGAACGACGTCCACGTCGACGCCGTGGCATGGCCGGCATTCGGCGTACCCGCCAGAGTGCCCGCGCCGATGCGACGTCCGGCCGATGCCGCCGCGAAGGCGGCCGCGAAGGCGGATGGCTTCGAAGAGGGTCGCCGCGAAGGGCTCGAGAGCGCCAGGAAGGAGATCGAATCGCTCAGGATACAGCTGCGCAACGCCATCGCGGCGCTCGGCACGGCGCGCGTGCAGGTTACGACGGATCAGATGGATTCCCTGTCGCAGGTGAGTCGTGCGGTGTGTCGCCGTGTGCTCGGCATGGAACTCACGACCAACCCCGAGATATTCGCAAATCTCGTGCGTGCGGGCGTCGAGCACCTGGGCAACGCGGTGCCGCCGATTCGCGTTCACGTCCATCCCGAGGAACAGGCCTGGCTTGCCGAGATACCCGCTTGCGATGTGGAACTCGTGCCCGACGAAACCGTCGGTCGAGGTGCCGTGAGCGTGCGCGATCAGCGCCGGTGCGTAGACATCGATCTCATGGCCGATCTCGAAGCCGTTTTCGAGCAGGCGCGCAATGGCTGAGCTCGACGGCGTAGTCGAACGACTCCGTCAGGCGGCGGGCGAGCGTCCGACCTATCCCAATGTCAGCGGGCGTCTGGTGCGTACCGTCGGGCAGTCTCTGCAGGTCACTGGTTGCGATGCCGGAATCGGCGACGATTGCGCCGTCGAACTCGGGAACTCCACCGTGCCGGCCGAAGTCGTCGGTTTTGCCGACGATCTGACCTTCCTCGCGCCGCTGGGTGACATTCACGGTCTGCGACCCGGTGCGCGGGTGCGCGCTCATCGCGACAGCACCGCGCCGCGCATCGATGCGCTGCTCGGCCGCGTGATCGATGGTCTCGGCCAGCCGCTCGACGGTCGGCCGCTGGGTCGCGATCCGATCAGGGATCGCGACCGTGTCGCGCGTTTCAACCCGCTCGACCGACCGCCGATCGATGCGCCACTCGACGTGGGCGTTCGCGCCATCAATGGTCTCTTCACGATCGGGCAGGGCCAGCGCATCGGGCTCTTTGCCGGCAGCGGTGTCGGCAAGAGCGTGCTGCTCGGAATGATGGCGCGCTTCACGTCCGCGGATATCGTCGTGGTTGGTCTGATCGGTGAACGCGGCCGCGAAGTGCGCGAGTTCATCGAAGACAACCTCGGCGAAGACGGGCTGCGCCGCAGCGTGGTGGTTGCGTCGCCCGCGGATGACGTACCGGTGCTGCGCCTGCGGGCGGCGAGACTCGCCACCGAGATCGCCCATCGGCATCGCGCGCAGGGACAGAACGTTCTGCTCGTCATGGATTCCTTGACGCGCGTTGCCCAGGCGCAGCGCGAAATCGGACTTGCCGTAGGGGAACCCGCCACCACCAAGGGCTACACGCCGTCGGTGTTCTCTCTGTTGCCGCGCCTCGTGGAGCAGGCGGGTCGGGTGGGCCCGACCGGTTCCATCACCGCCTTCTACACCGTGCTCGCGGAGAGTGACGATCAACAGGATCCGATCGTGGATGCGGCCCGGGCGATCCTCGATGGCCACATCCTCCTGAGTCGGCGGCTCGCAGACGCCGGCCATTACCCAGCGGTGGACGTCGAGGGGTCGATCTCGCGAACCATGCCTCGCATCGTCGATGCGACCCATCTCGCGATCTCGCAGCGCTTTCGCGAACTGTGGAGCCGCTACGCCCAGCAGCAGGATCTCATCAATGTCGGCGCCTATGTCCCCGGCAGCGATCCGTTGACCGACAAGGCGATCAAGCTGCGCGCGGAGATGCTGAACTACCTGAAACAGCCGGCCGCGGAACGGACACCGCTGGCGGCGAGCCGCGAGCGGCTGCAGCAGATCCTGGGTGGCGCATGAGCGAGCGAACGTGAGTACGCGGGAACGGATCAGGCGCTTCGGCACGCTGCTCAAGGTGTACCGCGAACGCGAAGAGAAGAAAGCGGCCCGCTTGCGCGAGGCCCAGAGTGCCCTGCGACGCGAGCAGACCCAGCTCGAAGGGCTGGATGGATTGCGCGAGGAGTACCGTACGCAGATCGAGGCCGTGGGCAAGCGCGGCGCTTCGGCCGCGACGTTGAAGAACTATCGACGGTTCATGACCGGACTCGATGAGCTGCGTTCCGAGCAGAGCGATCGAACCAGCAAGGTGGAGGCGGTGAGCGAAGTGCGCCGCAAGGAATGGATCGGGGCCCACCAGCGCGCACAGGGCATCAGCAAGCTGGAAGAGAAGCTCACGGACGATCTTGCAGATCAGGTGCGGCGCGAGGAACAGCGCGCCCTGGACGAGGCGCGCCGGAAGTGAGCGGCAGCACCCGTCTCAGTGCAAATTCACGAGCACGGTCTATGCTCAAACAGGACTTCGAGCGCACGAGGAGATGCCGCCCATGACCATTCGATCCGAGACCTCGTCAGACGGACAAGGCCTCACGATTGCAGTGAGCGGTCGGTTCGACTTCAGCGCTCACAAGGACTTCAGACGGAGCTACGAGGACTGCGAAAGAGACCTGAAGCAGTTCACGGTCGACCTGAAGGACGCCACCTACCTCGACAGTTCTGCGCTCGGGATGCTGCTCCTGCTGCGTGACCATGCCGGCGGCGACGCCGCGGAGGTACGCATCGTGAACTGCAATCCCGATGTGCGAAAGATCTTGAGAATCTCGAACTTCGAGCAGCTGTTCGACATTCGCTGACCCACGGCCATGACTGCCTCGATTCGCGTGCTGGTTGCGGACGACAACCGCACCGACCGTCTGCTGTTGTCGACCATCGTGCGCAAGGAAGGCCACCACGTTGTCGAGGCGGTAGACGGGCTGGATGCCATCGAGAAATTCGCAGACACCCGGCCCCACCTGGTGCTGCTCGATGCGCTGATGCCAGGGCTCGATGGCTTCGAGGTGGCGCGCCGGATCAAGGTAGCGGCCGGCGATGCATTCGTGCCCATCATCTTCCTGACTTCGCTGACAGAGGCCGACGAACTCGCTCGATGCCTGGTTGCGGGCGGCGACGACTTCCTCTCGAAACCGTACAACAAGGTCATTCTGCGCGCGAAGATGATTGCGCTCGATCGCATGCGGCAGATGCACGCGACGGTGGCCTCGCAGCGGGACGAAATTGCGCAGCACCATGCACGTCTGCTGCGCGAGCAGGAAGCGGCCAAGGACATCTTCGACAGCGTGGCGCATTCCGGTTGTCTGAACGCCAACAACATCCGCCACCTCATCTCGCCACTCGCGATATTCAACGGCGATGTGCTGCTGGCGGCGAGGAATCCATCCGGCAACATGTTCGTGCTCATGGGCGACTTCACGGGTCACGGGCTCACAGCATCGATCGGCGCGATGCCGCTTGCGGAAATCTTCTACGGGATGACGCAGAAGGGATTTCACATGGCGGATGTGCTGCGTGAATGCAACCGCAAGCTGCACGACATCCTGCCGGTGGGCTATTTCTGCTGTGCCGCGATGGCCGACTTCGATTTCGGAAAACAGACAGTGGAGGTCTGGAACGGCGGTTTGCCCGATCTCTACGTCATGCGGGACGGCATGGACCGGCTCGTACCCATTCGATCGCAGCACCTGCCGCTGGGCGTCGTCGGTACCGCACGCTTCGACGCCGCCACGCAGTTGCATCGGTTGAGCTACGGCGATCGCCTGATGATGTGCACCGACGGGCTGCTCGAAGCACGGGACGTATCGGGTGCCATGTTCGGCGCCGAACGTCTCGTTGCGATTCTGTCGGGTGCGGAGCGCGAAGCCGCCTTCGAGTCGGTCCGCGATGCGGTGTATGCGCATCTCGGCGAAACCGGACGGGAGGACGATCTGACCCTGGTCGAGATCAGTATGCTGCGCGAAGCCGAGATCGATGCGCCGTTGCCCGCCTACCAGGCCAGTGGTCAGGTTGGCCCGGTGGACTGGTCGCTCGAGTACGAGCTCGGGCCGTCGTCGCTCAGGATCTTCAACCCGTTGCCGCTGCTCCAGCACGTGCTGATGGAAGTACCGGTGTTGCGTACGCGCGGCGGCGAGCTGTTCACCGTGCTCTCGGAGCTCTACAACAACGCTCTAGATCACGGGGTGCTCGGGCTGGACTCCGCGCTGAAGGGTTCGGCGTCGGGGTTTTCGGAGTATTACCGAAGGCGCAGTGAGGCACTCGAGACGCTCAACCATGGCTTCGTGCGCTTCGAGTTCGTCAGTTGTGTAGCCGAGGCCGGTGGCGAATTGAGAATCCGTGTGGTCGATAGCGGCGCGGGCTTCGATCACTCGCGCTATGCGCAGCCGAAGGTTGCGGCGGCGAACGCGAGTCCGTCGCCTTCGCTGCACGGTCGTGGTGTGAGGCTGCTGCGTACGCTGTGCGACTCGGTGACGTTCTTCGGCTGCGGCAACGAAGTGGAAGCGGTGTTCCGATGGTAGGCCACGAAACGGAACACGTGGACCTGGATCATCTCACCGGTCTGCGTGAGCTGATGGAAGACGAGTTCGGGCTCCTGATCGAGACCTTCCTTGACGATGGCGCGCGGCGAATTGCCGAGCTGCATG
>JBFKCZ010000025.1:0-12962 GCA_041620035.1 Pseudomonadales bacterium | reverse complement strand
GGCGCGCAGGTAGCGCAATGCCGCCTTCACGTCGTGGATCTGCGCGGGCCACTTGGCTTCACCCGACAGTCGATATTCCGAAGCCATACAGACGAATCCGTGGCGCGCCAGCTGAATGCCGTAGCCGCGCAGCTGGGAGCGATCGCCTTGCAGCCAGCCGCCGCCGTGCACGAGGAGAATCGACGGACGATCGCGACGCTCGTTCGGCGGTGTGAAGATGTCCGCCTGCAGATCGCGACCGCCGCCCTGGCCGAAGACCACGCCTTCTTCGATCGTGACGCGCCCTGGCAGTTTGCTCAGCATGGGCCTACTCCGTCAGTGATTCGGTGAACTTGGCTTCGCGGCGCAGGTAGCTGTCGATGCCGCCTGGCACGTCCGCGAATATCGCTTTCCACTCCTCCGACCCGAAAGTCTTCGCCATCGTGTCGTTGCGCTCCGCCATGGAGTTCCACGCCAGTATCCACGTGATGTTTGCCGTGCCGAGGGGATCTTTCTGCTCGCCCAGCACTTCGGGATTCGTCGCTGTGTTCGTCCAGAAGCCGATCAGGTTCAGCTTTCGCTTCAGGTACGGCAGGGCCTTGCTGCGCGCCCACGCCTTGTAGGCGTCGAAGCGATCCGGTGCGAAGTGGTAGTTGCGGATCTCGTAGATCATCGCGTGCTCCGTTCAAAGGTGAGTTTCGTACTGTGGAGAGCGTGCCGCGTCGGGGATCGTGATCATCGGCGATGCGGGTCTTCCAGGCCGGCCTTCGCGAGTGACTCGCCAGACGCCGAACCGAATATGCCTTTCGCCATGAGCGAGGTCTCGCGGTCGCGTCGCGTCTGATACACCTCCGCGCGAATGGCGTGCACCTCCTTGTCTTCGGGTGCGGCGAGTGCCGCGAACTCGACGAGGTGGCACGCAAGACGCAGATCGCCGCCGGACGTGGTGATTTCCAGTGCGCGCGCCGCCAGTGTTCTGGCGCCGCCCGCGAGTGTTGCGAGTTCACTGCCGAGTGCCGCGTCTGCGGCAGGCTTCAGGTTTGCGGGATTGCCGTCGTGCCAGCCCCCATACATGCGCCAGACGTTCCGGACCACGAACTCGGGTTCGTCATAGAGCGGCTTCAGGTAGGGCCGTTCGAGTACTTCGGGTGCGACTTTCACGGTGTGGATGATGTCGTTGAGTTTCGCGCCCGTGTTCATCAGTGCGAGCGTTTCGCCGACCAGCGTCTCGAGGGTCTGCGCGACGTCGATCAGCACACGACGGATACGTTCTGCGCCGGCGATGGGCAGGCCGTGGGCGGGCAGAAACAGCTCCGCGCCTTTGCCTGCCATGGTTCGCATGGCCGCCGCCCACTCCACCGGATAGCGCTGAACCTTTTGGGGGTTGCCCGCATTCGGAAAATTCCAGATGAAGAAGTCACCCGCGCAGATGGCCTTGTGCGCGGGGATCCACGCCCAGGTGTGATCGTCGGTCTCGCCCTTGGCGTGATGCAGGTCGAAGTCGAGCCCACCCGCGCTCATCGACAGCGAATCGCTGTAGGCGACGTCTGGCTTGGCGCTCGTCTCGGGCAGAAACCGCCCCTCGTCGCCGCCAATGGCGTAGCCGCGTCGGCCAAGGCCTCGGAACTGCCGGGCGTTGATCGCGAGGTTGTACCCGTTGGTCAGCTGGTAGCGGTCGAACCGCTTGGCGACGTTCTCGTGACCCGCGATGCGCGGCCGCGGATGTTTGTTGCCTTGCGCGTCGCTCAAGAATGCACCGCAACCGCCCACATGGTCGATGTGGCCGTGCGTATAGACGAGCGTGTTGAATCGATCCTTCGACCAGCCGCGGATGGCGTCGACCACTCGAGCGCCACCGGCCGCGCCGCTCGTGTCGAAGATCACGAGCCCATCGTCGGTCTTGAACACGATGGAGTGGGAGAACGCCTCGACCACCGCGACATCCGCGCTGATCGCGGACAGCTCGTGGGTGATGCGATTGAGTGGGCCCACGCCTTCGGCGGAACCGCCATCGATGACCCGCGTGGACAGCTCGATGAGATCAGCCATGCTCGAACTCGAGGATCGCGCGACCGGCGATCTTGCCGGCTTCGAGCGCCGCGGTTGCTTCGTTGATCTGATCGATGGCGTACCGGGTCGTGACCAGTGCATCGAGATCGAGATCGCCTTCGCGATGCCATTCGAGGAACTTCGGGAAGTCGCGGTCCGGTACGCAGGATCCGCCGATCGATCCGATGAAGCGCTTCTCGTTGATCAGCATGTCGAGTGCGTTCAGTTCGACGGTCGTGCCCGGCACGCCGACCAGTACGGCGCAGCCGCCGGCATGTACGCCGAAGTAGCCGGATCGGCAGGCGGGCACGATCTGTTCCATCGTCTGCTTGATACCGATGCAGTCGAAGGCGAAGTCCACACCGGCCACCGGGGTCTTCATGATGGTGAATTCCTTCGGCCGTGGCGTGATCGCGTGGATTGCAGCGATCACATCGCCGTTCCTGGCATTGATCTTGTGGGTGGCGCCGAAGCGCTCGGCGAGCTCGAGCTTCGCATCGTCGAGGTCCACCGCGATGATCGGATTCGCGCCGACCATTCGTGCGCCGACCACCGCGGACAGGCCGACGCCGCCCACGCCGAAGATGGCCACACTGTTGCCGCGCTTCACACCCGCCGTGTTGATGACGGCGCCGGCACCAGTCATCACGGCGCAGCCGATGATGGAGGTGACGTCGGTCGGCGTCTCGGGGTCGACCTTCACCAGATACTGCTCATCGGCGATGGTGCGATCGGCCCAGGTGAACACGTTTTCCGATTGGGCGACCCCTTCGGATGTCGGCAGGGTGGCGCGAACCGGCAGCGCCTTCGCGCGCAGTGCGTGGCGCGGCACCCAGGTCACCAGCACCATGTCGCCTTCGTGAACGTGATGAACGTCTTTGCCGCACTTTTCCACGATGCCAGTGCCTTCATGGCCGAGGATCACCGGCGACTGGCGCGGCCGATGCATCTGGTGCAGTTGCGAATGGCAGATGCCCGATGCGAACTGCCGCACGATGACCTGGGTGGGGCCCGGGTCGGGCAGGTCGATTTCCTCGATGCGCAGGGTTGCGGTTTCGCGTGGCAGCACGACCACGCGGGCCTGATTACTCATGCGTCACTCCGATGTCTCAATCCCTGTGGAAGTGTGACTGCGCCGCCTCCGCGGTGCAATTCGTCACAGTCTGGGGTCGCGTCGGTGGCCGGCGCGGTCCCAATTGAGCAGAATCCGGGGATGGAGGACAGGTATCGCCTCGTGTTCCGCGGTGAGGTGCTCGACGGACAGCACGCCGCGGTGGTGAAGAAGAAGCTCGGCCTCGCGCTGAAGCTCGAAGGCCCGCGCCTCGACGAGCTGTTCAAGGGTCGCGCGGTGGTCATCAAGCGTGACACCGATACCGCGACCGCGGCGCGGTATCAGGCCGCGTTCAAGGCCGCCGGCGCCCGGCTGCGCGTACTGCCCGTTGCCGGCCGAACCCCCGCGCCCGCGCCACCGGTGGAGGCGTCGAGCGCCGCAAGCCGGGACGCCGCAGGCGTGGACACCCAATCCTCCGAACCCGATGCCGATGCGGCGTTCAGCTTGCGACCGCGGGGGGCGGACATGCTCGACCCCAGTGAGCGACCCAAACCCCGGGTCGTGCAGGTGGATGTGAGCCATCTCAGCCTGGCCGCCCCCGGTGTGCGGCTCGGCAGCGAGGCGCAATCGCCCGCGCCCGTAGCGCCCGACACCTCGCACTTCACCCTCGCGGAGCCAGGTGCCGATCTCGGTGGGGCTGAGCGCATCGAAACCCTCGAAGTGACTCTCGATCCCGACTGGGAAGTGGCACAACCCGGGGCGCGCCTGGGTGGCGAGTCGAAGCCGGTTTCTCCCGCTGTCGACCTGTCGCGAATCCATTTCGACGTGGCACCGCGGGGTGCCGATCTCGGTCAGAAGAAGGCGCCGCCGCCACCGCCGGCACCCGATACGTCGCATCTGAAGTTGAGCTGAGGCCGGCGCGGGAGCGGGCTTGGCCGTGCCCGGCTGAGTGACGCGGAGCCGATCACGCGGCCAGCGCGCGAGCGAGAGCGTCGGCATGTTCGCTGCGCAGCGCCTGCCACTCCAGATGGAACCAGGGCGTGAACTGCGCGGCGCGGGCAGCCATCTCGGCGTCGAGATCCGTCATGCCGATCCAGCGCCATGCCGCGATCTCGGTCGTGTTGATCACCGGCGTATCCGCCGTGACACCCGCGTACACATGGCACAGCTCATGCTCCGTGCCGAGGTCGCCGAACGTGGCGCGGTACTCGAACTTGTAGAGAAAAGTCAGTTGCATCGCGAGCCCCAGCTCCTGACGCACGCGCCGCGTGACCGCGGATGCGATGGCTTCGCCGGCGCGTGGATGACTGCAGCAGCTGTTCGACCAGTACGACGGCCAGAGGCGTTTGTCGGGATGGCGCTGGTGGATCAGCAGTTCACCGCGCGGATTGAACACGAAGGTGGAGAATGCGCGGTGCAACCGTCCGGCGCCGTCGTGGCAGGCGCTCTTGTCCAGCGTGCCGATGGGCCTGTCGCGCGCGTCCACCAGCACCAGCGTCTCGTCTTCAGAGGACACGACGCGATGTTGTGTGGACGTGGTCACGGATGTGCTTCCGGCAGCGTGACACGCAACGCCTGATACCCGGCGTTCTCCATCGCTTCGGCCACGGCTTCCTGTCGATCGACCTCCGTCACGGCGACCATCGAACCGCCGCCCCCGCCGCCCGTGAGCTTGGCGCCGAGAGCGCCGGCCCGCCGTGCGACGTGCACCAGCTCTTCGAGCTCGGGGGTCGACAGCTGCAGCGCGTTCAGGAGCCCATGGTTGAGGTTCATGAGATCGCCGAGCTCCGCGAGTTCGCCCTGCGCAATCGCAATGGCGGCAGACTCGACCAGCGCGTTCACTTCGTCGAACAGTCGATCGTAGTGCTGGGGGCTGCGCTGCCATGCACGGCGCACCTTCGCCACGTGGTGCGCGGTGAGGCTTTCGCGACCGGTGATGCCGATCACCAGCGGCAACGGTGCGGCGATGGTCAGCGGCTGAAAGTTGGGCTTGCCGTCGCTGTGGTGAAACTTGAGAGCGCGACCGTAGGTTGCCACCGTATTGTCGACCCCCGACGGAGTGCCGTGGGCGGCCTTTTCGCATTCGAACGCGAGCGCGTTGACCCGCTCGTCGTCGAGGCCCAGACGGAAATGGTCGCTCAGGGCCCGCACGATCGACACGGCCAGCGCTGCGGATCCGCCGAGACCCATGGCGCGCGGCACATGCGGAAACACTTCGATGTCCATCGCGCGATCCGACAGCTCGAGCTGCGCGATGAGCATTGCGAGAATGCCCGCGACACCCTGCGCATGGGCTTCGGCGGGCTTGAGACGTTGTTCAACACCCCAGCGCGGAATGAGCACGCGGATGCCGTCGGCGCCGTCCATCACCCGGGCTTCCATCGCGAGCGGTACGGGTGCGGCGATCGCCTTGCGGCCGTATACGACGGCGTGCTCTCCCAACAGGATGACTTTGCCGCACGCCTGGCTGCGGGGTTCCGTGACTGCCTGAACGACACGTTCGCTCGACAACGTGGCGGCGAGTTCCTGCGCCTTCCAGACCTTGATCTCTCCCGACTCGATCAGCCCCTCCACCACCTCTTCGAACAAATGCGCGGGAATCCCCGCCGCCGTGGTGACGCTGCGGGCATGGAGCGTCATGTGGCCCTGTTGAATGCCGTCGGTAGCGAGCGCGCGCAGCGCCGCGAAATTCTGGGCGAGCCCCACGGTCGTCATCACGCCGGCCAGTTCGGTTGCGCCGGGCGAGCCGAGCAGGCGGTGATTGATGCGCACCGTCGGATTCGTCTCGAGCGAGCCGCCCACCGTGCCGACCTTCATCGGCATTTCGAGCTCGCCGACGAGATCGCCGCGGCCGTTCTTGTACCAGCGCGTCAGCGCCGCGTAGCGGCCGTTGCGCGCGGCATACGCGTGGGCGGCGGCTTCGATCGCTCGCCAGTCGTTACCGGTGGCGAGCGCAACCGCGTCGACACCGTTCATGATGCCTTTGTTGTGTGTGGCGGCGCGGTAAGGGTCCACGGCCGCCAGGTCGTTGGCGAGAATGATCCCGTCGCGCACCTCGGCGCCGGTGTAGCCTTTGCCGGCGAGGTTCGCTTCGGGAATGACGACTTCGGCGCGCGCCAGCGCACGATCGGTGAGGTTGGAGAGAATCCGCAAGAACACCTTGCCGCCGGTGATGGACTCGACCAGCGAGGCGACACCTTCGCACATCGTGTTGACGAGGTTGGCGCCCATGGCGTCGCGGGTGTCGACCAGGAGGTGCAGCACCACCATTTCGCGGCCGTCGACCGGTGCATGATGGCGGAACAGCTCGATGTCCCTGGCGCCGCCGCCGCGGGCGACCATCTTTGGATGCAGGCTGTTGGCGAGGCTCACGATCTCGGCCTTGCGTGCGCGCAGTGCATCCATCGCGGCCAGCGGGTCGCCCATGTCCACCACCTGCACCTGACCAATGAGGATCGGATCGGTCGCTGATGCCTTGTAGCCGCCGGACAGGCGCGCCATGCGCGCCGCGCCGGAGAGGCCGGCTACGATGGACGGTTCTTCGACGCACAACGGCACGACGTAGTCGCGGCCGTTGATCAGAAAGTTGAGACCGATGCCGAGGGGCAGACCCAGCACGCCGATCACGTTTTCGATCATCTTGTCGGCTGTCGCCGTGCGCAGTGTGTGGTCGCCCCCGGTGAGCATCTCGATGTCCGCTTCGGACAGGAGATTGCGTTCGCGTAGCGCCGCGAGACGCTCGGCCACGGTCATCTTGAAGAAGTTCGGGATGCGGGAGCCGCCGCTATCCGGTGATGTCGACGAGGACGCCATGTTGATCCAGCTCCATATCGATGGTTCGAAAGCCGGCGCTGGTCACGCCCGCCACGAATGACGCCAGAGCGTCGGGTTTGTTGCTGAACGCGGCGCCGATGTCGCCACCGCCCGCGCCGCACGGTTTGTAAACCAGCGACCGCGCTTTGACCAGCGATGCGATCTGCACATGGGCGGGTGAGTAGATGCCCAGCTGTGCCACGGCATCGAAGGCGGCGAGCGCGCGTGCGTAGCGCCGCAATTCTCGCACGAAGTGCTTTGCCGATGCCCCCGCGACGGCTTCTGCTGCGCGCTTCAATGCGGTGAATTCGCGGGTTTGTGACCCGGCGCTTTCGAAGCGCGCGATCTGATCGACCGTATCGGCGCTCGCACCGCTGAAGGCGAAGCCGCAGCTTACGCCTTCGGGCCAGGTCGCATCCGCGGCTTCACCGTCACGAAACACGACCAGTCCACCCCGGTACGCCGTTGCCACATCCAGGCCGCTGCCGCGGCCCCCCTGAAACTGCCGATGTGCGATGGCTGCGGTCTTGAGCACGTCGACCGACGGCGACAGCGCCGCGAGGGCTGCAGTCAGTGCGACGCATACGGCAGCACTGCTGCCGATGCCGAGTTTGGTGCCGTTGTCGTACGCCGCGGTCGAATCGATGGTGATGTGCAGGCCGGCGGGCAGCGATTCGAAGGTTGCGGCCAATAGGATCTGTTGGGCGATTCTTGCGGGATCGGTGGCTTGCAAGGTGCGGCCGTGCGCGAGATCGCCCTTTGCATGGGTCGAGGCGCCCAGGAATCCGCGGCTTTCGAACCACCAAGCCTCTCCGGTCACCTCGATCGTGACATGGCAACGCCGGTTCACCGCCATCACGAGTGCCGGCGCGCCATCGAGTACCGCGTATTCACCCGAGACCACCACCTTACCGGGTGCGCTGCTGCGAACGATCATACGGCGGGCTCGAGGCGGGCACCCTGGCCGATGCCGGAGGCGATGATCCGCATCACACCGGAGACACGGCGCAGCGCGAGTTCGACCGCGCGGCGCGCTTCGCTCGTGCAGATCGCCTTCACTTGCGGCCCTGCATCGATCGTGAAGAACACGGGGGTCCCCGAGGCGCGCAACTCGCGTACCGCGTGGATCACCGCGATGGTCACTTCGTTCCAGTAGATGAGCGCGGGGCGCGCCGACAGCATCACGGCGTGCATCGCGAGGCAATTTGCTTCGGCGATGGCCGCGAGCGTTGCGAAATCGCGTTTCGCGACTGCCGCGCAGGCGCTGGTGTAGTCGCGTCGCGCGACGTCGGTCCACGCGGCGTAGAACGGCGATGTCGCGCTCGACGCGCGCATGCCGTCGCCCGACGACACGGGTTTGCGCGATTCAGTGCACACGGCCACCACGCAGGCGAGCGGCCATGCGTCCGCAGTCAGGATCTGTTCGGGTCGATCCGACGCGAGGGTCACGAAGCCGCCGAGCAGCGAGCGTGCCGCCGATGCCGATGCTCTGCGCGCTTCATCGGCGCGTTCGTCGGCGTCGAGTCCCAGGCCAAGCGCCGCATCGGCGGCCACGACGAGTGCGGCGAGTCCCGACGCAGAGGACGCGAGGCCCGCGGCCGTGGGGAAATCGTTGACGGACTCGACGCGCAGGCGGGTGGCGGAGCGGCTTCGGGCCTTCAATCGATTGAGACACGCCTCGATCTTCGGGTCGTGGACCACCATGCCGTTCAGCGTGACCTGGTCGGCATCGAGTGTGGCATCCGCGGTCACCGTCGTGCGCGTGGACAAGCCATCGAGCGTGATGGAGAGCGACGGTGTCGCCGGCAAGTTGCCCTCACCAGGCTGCTTTCCCCAGTACTTCACCAGCGCAACGTTGGGGTGCGCGACGGCCGTGGCCGATACGTTCGTCAAAATCCGGGCGGCGCCTTGAACGCGAAGCCTTCGGCTTCGAGCAGGCGCGCGACCCCGATGGTGGTGCGATCGCCCCAGGCGGGGCCGATGATCTGCACGCCAACCGGTAACGGCTCGTTCTGACCGGCCGGGATGACCGTCGATGGCAGATACACCACACCCGTGAGTCCTGCCCAGAACACCTGCGACCAGTAGGGACGCACTTCGTTGTCGACTTCGATGGTGCGTTCGCCGTTCGGCGAGTGATCGTGCCGGAATGCCGGCGTCAGTGTGACCGGCGCCAGCACGACGTCGAACGCCTCGAAGAACTCATGCCACGCCCACCGCAGCTTCTCGCGGGCCTCGTTCTGTGTGAGCCAGGTACGGTGATCCGCGGTCTGGGTGCGGGCGAGTTCCGCTGCGTGCGAAGTGTCCTTCGATGCGGCGAGCTTGCGCTGCCTTTCGTACACGTCGGCCGGCAGGGAGTTCGCGAGTGCGGCCTGCAGGAGACTGCTGTAGATCGCGTGGCTCGAAGCCGAATCGAACGCCGGGCGCGCGCTGGGGTCGACCTTCGCACCACCTTTGCGGCAGGCGTCGGCAACTCTTTCGACGGCGGAGCGGCACGCCTTCGAGACCGAGGCAAAGGGATCGTCGCTCCAGACCGCGACGCGCAGATCCTTGAGGCGGCGGTTGCCGAACGGCTCGAGCGGGGAGCGCGGCGCATCCAGTGCGTCGGGTTGCCACAGGAGATCCAATGCAAGATCGAGGTCCGCAGCACCACGTGCCATCGGCCCGACCACGGCGATGTCGGCGCCGCTCAGCGCGCCGGGCGGTGCATGGCCGCGACTCGGGATCAAACCGAACGTCGGCTTGTGCCCGAAAACGCCGCAGAAATGCGCCGGGTTGCGGATCGATCCGCCGATGTCCGACCCCATCTCCAGACCGGTCAGTCCCGCTGCGAGCGCCGCCGCCGATCCACCCGACGAGCCGCCGGGGCCGCGGCTGACGTCCCAGGGATTGTTGGTAGTGCCGTAGATGGCGTTGTAGCTCTGAAAGTCGGCGAGCCCGAGCGGCACGTTGGTCTTCCCGAAGATGACGCCCTGGGCTGCGCGCAGGCGCTCGACGACGACCGCATCGGAGCTGGAGATGTTGTTCGCGAGCTCCGGTATGCCCCAGGTGTTCGGCGAACCTTCGAGGTCGTAAGCCTCCTTCACCGTCATCGGCAATCCGGCGAGGGGCCCGTTGCGATCCGCCTTGTCTGCGGCCGCGCGCGCGGACTTCCGATCTTCCCAGATCACCGCGTTGATCTTCGGGTTCAAGCGATCGACCCGATCGAAATACTCTTCCAGGAGATCACGGGCCTTGAGTTCGCCGTCGCGCAGTCGTGCGATCAGCCGGGTCGCGGTTTCGAAGGCGTGCATGGGAGGTCTCGTCCTGTTGCTCGCCGCAGACTGACGGCATTCTCTGGATTGATCAAGGTGGCGCACGTGATGCGCCGCATCGCTCGGTTCAGCGCCGCCGCGCCGCCTGAAATGCCGCGCGGCAGCGCACCCGGAAGCCGAGCTTTTCGTAGACCCGCGAGGCGGCGCGTTCCGCGGGACTGCCGCGGCGTACGTGCAGGAACGACTGCTCACCGGCCTCCAACTCGCGCGCCAGCACCGCGGCGACGAGACGGCTCGCGTAGCCGCGGCCCTCGTAGCCCGGCCGGGTCGCCACCGCACTGACTTCTGCAAAGCCCGGCAGGCGCATGCGTTCGCCGGCCATGGCGACGAGGGTGGCGTCGGCGCGAATGCCGAAGTAGGCGCCGAGCTTCCAGGTCTGCAGTTCGAAGGGCCCGGGATCCGCCAGTCGTGCCAGTGCCAGCATGTCCTCGGCGTCCGCGGCACCGAGCGTGACGATGTCGTGAGAAAGGTTCGCTGTCACAGGCGAGCCGTCGTGCAGCCACTGATTGAGCTCCACCCGGCCGACCATCTGCCAGTCCTGCTCGGGAAACGTGCGTTCGCAGATGACTGCGACGATCTGGCCGGGTTTCGTGAGCGCGGCGAGATCGGCGAACGCCGCATCGCTTTCGTCTGCGATCGCCGCGATCGGCGAGATCTCGGAGTGGTAGCGGGCCGCGAGCGAGTTCGTCTGCCCGAAATCGCGTTGCGGGCCGTGGAGTGCGTGCCACGCCGGATTGTCGAGGGGATGCTGCATGGTCGGCGGATGCTCGCTTTACTGCGTCGGCGCGGTCAACCCGTTTGCGATGATACCGTGGCGGTCACGAGAAACTGCGGCAGGCACGCGAAGTAGGTGCCTTCGGCGACCGCGAGCTCGGCGTCGCGTATCAGCGCCGCAACCTCGGCATCCGGTAGCGTGGCGAAGGTTCGAATGTAGCTCTGCATGTTGCGCAGCACGAGCAGCAGTCGACCATCGCGATCGACGATGGGCTGCAGTTTCACGGCGATGTCGATGAAACCGGCGCGGGTGAGCGCCGCGGGCAGCCTGCGGCCGATGTGCGGTTCTCGAAACGCCGGCGCGGCCGCGGCGAAGAAACGATCGACGGTGGCCTTCCCCCACGGCTCCACGATCACGAATCCCCAATCGCTGTCGACGACGTGCACGCGACCGCCCGGTTTCAGTACCCGGTTCAGTTCGCAAAGTGTGGTGTGGAGATCCGGCACGTATTCGAGCACGTTCTTGGTGAGGACACGATCGAAGGCGGCATCGGGAAAAGGCAGCCGCGCCGACTCGAGGTGGTGGAACGTTACCTGCGAAATCCCGTTGGCCTGCGCTCTCGCGGTCGCGTCGGCGACGAACCGCGCGTTGATGTCGGCGCCGCAGACGCTGCCGGAGGTGCCCACTTTCTCGGCCAGCGCCATGGCCATGAATCCCGGACCGCAGCCGAAGTCGAGCACGCGATGCCCTGCTTCGATTCCGGCCGGCGCGATCAGCGCTTCCTGCTCGGGACGCCACGTGAACATCTGCTCGTAGCGGGCGATGCGTTCGTCTTCGATGTCACGCCAGTGGTCGGAGAAGAACGTGGCGATTTCGGCGGTCACGGATCAGCCCGTGGCCGCTTCGGGGGCCATCGGCGCGGGATCGAGACGCAGGAAGTAGCGGGGCGGAAAGCCAGTGAGAATGCGGAACACGATGCCGTGGCGGTTTTCGCTGTTGACCCGTTCGTGCTCGGCGTCGCTGGCTGGTACTGCGACGTAGGCGCGCGTCTCGCCGTTCTGGGTGACCTTCACGGCGGGGTTGGCGAGTGCCTGGTGATACCAGGCCCGTGGCCAGTGGTTGGCGGCGACGTAGAGCGAACCGTTGCTGATGAGCTGCGACACGACGCGGTCGTGGGGCTGCCCGTCTTCATCCATCGTCGTGATGACCAGTGTCCGCTCGCCCTCGGGCTGGTAGTAGCCGAGCAGCGATTCGAACACGACCACGACCAGCACATAGAGCACCACCAGGCCCGCGACGATTTTCACGGCTTTCACGTTTTCTTCCTCCATCCGGAAACCGACTCCGGTCAATAATGTCGTGACTGCACGAGAGATGAAACCATGTCGAGAAGCCAATCCCAGCCGACCCGCGAATCCATCGTCGCCGCGCTGACGGCGCCGGGCGGCCCCTTCGAGATCGTGCGGGACGAGATCGGGGGTGTTCCCATGCGCCTCTATCGCAACGCGCCGCGGTCGATGCGCGATGTGTTTCTGGCCACGCGGGACTTCGGCGATCGACCGTTTCTCGTTTACGAAGACGAACGGCTGTCGTTCGCGGACGTCCACGATCGTGTGGCCTGGGCGACCGCGCTGCTCACCGATCTGGGTGTCGCAAAGGGCGACCGGGTCGCGATCGGCATGCGCAACTTTCCGGAATGGGTGATCGCATTCTGGGCCTGCCAGTGCATCGGCGCCGTGGCAGTGACGTTGAATGCGTGGTGGACGGGCGAAGAACTCGTCTATGCATTCACCGACTCCGGCGCGCGTGTGGCGATCATCGATGAGGAGCGCGCACAGCGACTCGCCAAGTACCGCGACCGCATACCGCTCGTGCATGCGCTGGTGGTGCGAACGCAGGTCGCGCTGCCCGACACGATATCGTGGGAGGACGCGTTGCGCCGCCATGCCGGCGCCGCGGCGCCACCGACGGTGGAGATCGCGCCGGAAGATCACTCGACCATCATGTACACGTCGGGCACTACCGGCTTGCCCAAGGGTGC
>JBFKCZ010000024.1:0-13077 GCA_041620035.1 Pseudomonadales bacterium | reverse complement strand
TGGATTCGCGGCGATGGCGGTCGCGGCTCTTTGGGCCCCGATCGGGCATACCGAGGACGCGGACTCGCGTTCGGCCGACGCGTGGCTCGCTCTGATGAACCGGGCGTTCGTCGAGCGCAACTACGACGGCGTCTTCAGCTATTTCGACGGGGCCGATCTGTCGACACTCCGCGTGGTACACAGCATCGTCGACGGTGAGCAGCGCGAACGACTCGTGCATCTGAATGGGGCCCGACGCGAGATCGTGCGCCGCGGCGACGACGTGGCATGCGTGCTGCAACCGGGCGATGAGATGCTGGCCCTGGAGGCGAGCATTCCATCCGGACCCTTCGCCCGTGCGTTTACACGATCGTTCGAAGAAGTCTCACGCAGTTACGAATTGTCGTTACAGGGAACGGATCGAATCGCGGATCGTCATGCCGTGATTCTGCATCTCGTTCCACGTGAGCACGATCGCTACGGTTACCGCCTGTGGCTCGACCGCGACACTGGCCTCCTGCTGCGATCCGAGCTGGTCGACATGAAGGGCACGAAACTCGAGATCTTCCAGTTCGCGCAGATCGCGGTGGACGAGCCGATCGACGCCGACCTGCTCGACGCGGATGGCGGCCACGGCGCCGTGATCAGTCACCTCACGTTGTCGAAGGAGTCCGCCACGCGGCATGGGGGCCGCATGCCGTGGCACGCCGCGTGGGTGCCGAACGGTTTCGAGATGGCGGCATGGGACATCCGACGCACGCCGTCAACGCTCAAGCCCGTCAATACCTTGATGTACTCGGACGGGCTGGCGGCTTTCTCGGTGTTCATCGAAGACATGCCGAAGGCCGGTGCCGCGACGTTCGTGTCCAGGAACGGGGCAACGGTGGCCGTCACGCATCTGGCGCGTGGGCCCGCCGATGAACCCTATCTGGTGACCGTCGTCGGCGAACTCCCGGTGGAGACCGCTCAGCGGGTGGCACGCTCGGTCAGCTTCGCCAGTGAATGAGGGAATGATCGAGTGCCGCGCAGTCGTGGGCGTGCGCGCCGACGGCCGACGCTACGTCAGCGCCGTTCGTCCGAGTTGTCCGGGATGTGACGGAAGCTGCAACCTTCGATTGACGACTCGTGGCGTGGATCTGGCGCCCGAGTCGATGCTTGCAGCGGGACAGGCGATCAGGGTGATCGTTCCCCTGCAGGCGCTGCGGCGGTCGGCAGGTATCGCGTTCGGGCTGCCGCTCATCGGTTTGCTGAGCGCCGCGATCACGGCGTCGTTGTTGGGATTGTCGGACGGCTACGCCATGCTGCTCGCGCTGGCCGGACTGTCTGTCGGCGCGGCGATTGCACCCCACCTCGCTTCAGGGTCGTCGAGCGTCCGTTTGGCCGCCGCCGGCTTAGACACTGACCATGGATTCGTGAACAATGGCGCCCCTCATGGGGCAGCGGTTGCGCCTGCGCGTGCACCGGCGGTCCGGTCGTTGCGGCGCCAGCCCTGGAATACCATCGAGTGAGAAACGTTAGATGAGCACTATTCGAGCGCGGCTTGCGCTTGTCGTTCTGTTTGGTCTTGGCATGTCGTCCGCGTGGGCGCGCGAGCTCCCCGACTTCACCGTGCTCGTCGAGCAACACTCGCCAGCAGTGGTGAACGTGAGCACGGTCCAGAAGGCGCCCAGTTCCCGCATGGGTGTCCCCAACGAGCAGCTGGATGAGTTCTTTCGCCGCTTTTTCGGTCCCGAAGGTCGTGCGCCGTTCTCGCAACAGCCCCGATCACTCGGCTCGGGGTTCATCGTCTCCCAGGACGGGTACGTACTGACCAACAATCACGTCGTCGAGGATGCCGAGGTCATTCGCGTGCGACTCAATGATCGGCGCGAGCTGGAGGCGCAGTTGATCGGCGCCGATCCGCGCTCCGACCTCGCGCTGCTCAAGGTCGAGGCGGCGGATCTGCCGACCGTCAAGCTCGGCAGATCGGCGACCCTGAAAGTGGGCGAGTGGGTGTTGGCCATCGGTTCGCCATTCGGATTCGACTACTCGGTCACCGCCGGCATCGTGAGCGCCATCGGCCGCAGCCTGCCGAACGAGAACAACGAGAACTACGTTCCCTTCATCCAGACCGATGTCGCGATCAACCCGGGCAATTCCGGCGGTCCGTTGTTCAACCTCGACGGCGAAGTGGTGGGCATCAACTCGCAGATCTATACCCGCTCCGGCGGCTTCATGGGCGTGTCGTTTGCGATTCCGATCGACGTAGCCATGGATGTGGTCGATCAGCTGAAGTCCCACGGACATGTATCGCGGGGCTGGCTCGGAGTGGTGATCCAGGAAGTGAGCAGGGAGCTCGCAGAGAGCTTCGGCCTGAAGAAACCTTCCGGCGCACTCGTGTCCCGGGTGAGCGTGGGCAGTCCGGCAGAAAAGGCGGGCTTGAAGGAGGGCGACATCATCGTCGAGTTCAATGGCCAGGCCATCGATCTCTCGGCCGATCTGCCACACGTCGTGGGACGAACCCGGGCGGGCAGCAAGGCAACGATCGCCATCGTGCGCGAAGGCAAGCGCCAGCAGTTGACCGTGATCGTCGGCGAACTGCCCGATGCGGCGGATGGGCGCGTGGCGGGTGGACCGGCGGCGACGCACCCGACGCGGCTCGGGCTCATCGTCGAGGAGTTGACCGACGCCAGCCGTCAGCGCGCTGGCGTGACAGGGGGCGTGTTGGTTCGCGAATCGAGCGGTCCCGGCGCCGAGGCGGGAATCCAGCAGGGCGACATCATCACTCGAATCAACAATCGTGAGATCGACTCGGTCGCAACCTTCAACAAGGTTGCCGACGGATTGGCCCCCGGCCGTTCCGTCCCGGTTCTGATCGTGCGCGGCCAGTCGCCAACGTTTTTGGCACTGAGGGTACCCGCTGGCTGAGCCGCCGCGGTTGAGGCACGTTTTGGCCCGTGCGTCGGCCGAGGCCGGGCCAGCGGGCAATCGTGCGGCGCGGTATATGGCTCCGCACGTGGAGCGGCACATGGAAAGTGCCCGGCGAACTACGCTACACTCGCGCCGCCCGAAGTATCCCACCTAAGCGCCACCTCTCGTGTCCGTCCTGTCGCACATTCGAAACTTCTCGATCATCGCCCATATCGATCACGGTAAGTCCACGCTCGCCGACCGGATCATTCAGTTGTGCGGTGGGCTCAGCGATCGGGAGATGGCAGATCAGGTACTCGACTCGATGGACCTCGAGCGCGAGCGCGGCATCACCATCAAGGCACAAAGCGTCACGCTGCCCTACACCGCGCGAGATGGTCGCGTCTATCAGCTGAACTTCATCGACACCCCGGGTCACGTCGATTTCACCTACGAGGTATCGCGATCGCTCGCGGCCTGCGAGGGCGCGCTGCTGGTCGTCGACGCCGCGCAGGGCGTCGAAGCGCAGTCGGTCGCGAACTGTTACACGGCCATCGATCAGGGCCTGGAAGTGGTCCCCGTACTCAATAAGATCGATCTGCCGCAGGCGGACGCCGATGCGGTGGTGAGGGAGATCGAGGACATCATCGGCCTCGATGCCACCCGCGCATTGCGCGTCAGTGCGAAGACGGGCCTCGGCGTACCCGAGTTGCTCGAGGCCATCGTGGAGCGCATTCCGGCGCCGGAGGGCGACGTCGACGCACCGCTGCAGGCCTTGATCATCGATTCCTGGTTCGACAACTACCTCGGAATCGTGTCGCTGATCCGTGTCGTCGAAGGGACCGTTCGGGTGGGCGAGCGGATCATGGTCAAGTCGATCGGGAAGGCGCACGTAGTCGATGGTGTCGGCCGGTTCACGCCGAAGCCGCAGAGCGACGATGTGCTGTCGGCCGGCGAAGTCGGCTACGTCATGGCGGGCATCAAGGAGATTCGCGGCGCTCCGGTCGGCGATACGCTGGTGCTGGCGAAGCGCCCGGAGACTCCGCAGTTGCCGGGCTTCGAACGCATCAAGCCGCAGGTATACGCGGGGGTGTTTCCCGTCAATTCCGAAGACTTCGAGGATTTCCGCGACGCGCTCGAGAAGCTCACGCTCAACGATGCGTCGCTGTTCTACGAGCCGGAAACTTCCGATGCGCTCGGCTTCGGGTTTCGGTGCGGCTTTCTGGGCATGCTCCACATGGAGATCATCCAGGAGCGGCTGGAACGGGAATACGGCCTCGACCTCATCACCTCGGCGCCGACCGTCGTCTACGAGATCCTCACGCGGCAAGGCGAAACGATTCACGTCGACAACCCTTCGCGGCTTCCCGACCTCGGCAAGATCGAAGAGATGCGAGAACCGATCGCCGTGGCTAACATCCTGGTGCCGCAGGAATACGTCGGCAATGTCATCGGTCTCTGTGTCGAGCGTCGTGGCGTGCAGAAGTCCATGCAGTTCTCGGGCAACCATGTATCGATCGTGTACGAAATACCCATGGCCGAGGTCGTCATGGACTTCTTCGATCGCTTGAAGTCCGTGAGCCGCGGGTTTGCGTCCTTGGACTACAGCTTTCAACGATTCGAAGCGGCCGATCTGGTACGTCTCGACATTCTCATCAATGGCGAGCGCGTCGATGCGCTCGCGATGATCGTGCATCGAAATCAGGCCCAGTACCGGGGACGCCAGCTCACGGAGAAGATGAAGGAACTGATCCCGAGGCAGATGTTCGACGTCGCGATTCAGGCGGCGATCGGCGTGCAGGTGATATCGCGTCAGACCGTGAAGGCGCTGCGCAAGAACGTGACCGCCAAATGCTACGGCGGCGACATCACGCGCAAGAAAAAGCTTCTCGAGAAGCAGAAGGAAGGCAAGAAGCGCATGAAACAGCTGGGTCGCGTCGAGATCCCCCAGGAAGCCTTCCTCGCCGCATTGAAGATCGATCGCTGATGGACATCGATCTCCCTCTGATCCTGACCTGGGCGGTCATCATCAGTGGCGGCATCTGGCTGCTCGATCGTCTGTGGTTGCGTCCGAAGCGCGCGCGCGCAGCTGAGCGCCTGTCGGAGAGCGGCAGCCCGGCGGGCGCCGATGCCGCCGAGCGGATCCTCAAAGAGCCCGTGCTGGTCGAGTATGCGCGGTCGTTCTTCCCTGTTCTGTTGCTGGTGTTGGTGCTGCGTAGTTTTCTCGTCGAGCCGTATCAGATTCCGTCGGAGTCCATGGTGCCGACGCTCGCCGTGGGCGACTTCATCCTGGTCAACAAATTCTCCTACGGCGTACGGCTGCCGGTGCTCGGTACGAAGATCTTCGATGTCGGTGAGCCTCAGCGTGGCGACGTGATGGTATTCATTCCTCCGCACGAATCCCGGTACTTCATCAAGCGCGTGATCGGGATCCCGGGCGACCGTCTCGAGTATCGCAACAAGGTGCTGTACATCAACGGCGAGCGCGTTCGCCAGGAGTACGTGTCCCAGGAAACCGTGGGCGGGCGCGTCTACTACCGGGTCTTCGAGGAGTTTCTCGGCGAGGTTCCGCATCTCGTCTATCGGTATCCGGCACGCGTGGAGCCAGCCATGTCGTGGGACGTCCCCCCCGGCCACTATTTCATGATGGGCGACAATCGCGGCAAGAGTGACGACAGTCGTCGTTGGGGGTTTGTACCGGATCACAATGTCGTCGGAAAAGCGGTTGCTGTCTGGATTCACAAGGAGCCCGGGTTAAACTGGCCTACGCTTCAGAACAACCGGTGGATCAATTGAGGGAGTGAGCACGATGCGACGCTACCAGAGTGGACTATCGCTGCTGGCCTGGCTGTTTATCGTCCTGGCCGTAGGGACGATTGCCATGGTCACCGTGCGGCTCGCTCCGCACTACATCGACTTCCAGACACTCGTGACGATCGTCGAAGGCTTGCCCGCGAACGTTCACACCATGTCGAAGGCCGACATTCGCGACACGATGTTGAAGCGCATGAAGATCAACAACATTCGCGATCTCAACGTCCGCGACATCCTCGAAATAGACAGGAAGCGCGACGGAACCACGCTGGTCATCCACTACGAACGACGCGAGCCGCTCGTGTACAACGTCGATCTCGTGCTGAAGTTCGATCGTCGCTTCGACTTTCAATGAAGGCCGCGGGGCCGCGGCGATGGGCGCATTGAGCGAACAGTCGGCGCTGGAGAAACTGATCGGACATCGATTCGCCGATCCGAAGCTGCTGACGCTGGCCCTTTCCCACCGCAGCCACGGCGCGCTCAACAACGAGCGTCTGGAGTTTCTGGGTGATGCAACGCTCGGCTTCGTTGTCGCGGATTGGCTGTACGACACCTTCCCGCGGGCGAAGGAGAGCGAACTCACCTTGATGCGCGCCAGCCTGGTCCGCAAGCGGACGCTCGCCTCGGTAGCTCGACAGATCGACCTCGGACGATTCCTGCTGCTGGGTCAGGGTGAACGCAGCAGCGGCGGGCATCGCCGCGAGTCGATCCTCGCCGATGGGATGGAGGCGATCATCGGGGCCGTTCTGAAGGACGGCGGCATTGCAGCGGCCAGCGGCGTTCTGCGCAAGCTGTTCGCGGACCGTGTAGCCGCGATCGATCCGAGCGGCGGCAAGGATCCGAAGACTCGCGTTCAGGAGTGGTTACAGGCGCGTGGACATGAGCTGCCGCGCTACGAGGTGTTGGAGCAGACAGGCGACGCCCATGCGCCGTCGTTTCGGGTGGCCTGCCACATCGAAGAACTGCAGATCGCGGTCGAGGCGGTCGGCAGCAGCCGTCGCGAGGCCGAGAAGGCAGCCGCCCGCGAGGCGCTGGCCGTCATCGAGGCGCGCAGATGACCGATTCGAACACCGAAACCACACGATGCGGCTATGTCGCCCTCGTGGGACGGCCGAATGTGGGCAAGTCGACGCTGCTGAACCACATTCTCGGGCGCAAACTCGCGATTACTTCGCGCAAACCCCAAACCACACGCCACAATCTGCTGGGGGTGGCAACTACCGGCGCTTCGCAAGCGATTTACGTCGACACCCCCGGCATTCACGAGGTCGGTTCGCGCGCCTTGAACCGACGCATGGTCCGGTCGGCGACGTCCGTTCTCCACGACGTCGATCTCGTCGTGATGCTGGTCGAAGGGTTGCGGTGGACGGACGAGGACGAACTCGTGCTGCGCCATGTGCGCAAGAGCGCGGCGCCGGCGCTGGCCGTCATCAGTAAGATCGACCTCGTCGCGAACCGCGAGCAGCTTCTACCTCAGATCAAACAACTCTCGGAGCTCGACGTTTTTCAGGCGATCATTCCCGTCTCGGCGCTGCGTGGTATCGGCCTCGATCAACTCAAAGGTGAAGTCGCGGCGCGGATCCCGATGGGCCCACACCTGTTTCCGGCCGATCAGGTTACCGACCGCTCCGAGCGGTTCATCGCCGGGGAGATCATTCGCGAAAAGCTGATGCGGCAGCTCGGTGACGAGCTTCCGCATCGGGCAGCCGTCGTCGTCGAGCGCTATGCTGCCGGCAAGCGGCTGGTCGAAATCGATGCCAACATCTATGTGGAACGCCAGGGGCAGAAGGCGATCATCATCGGCAAGAACGGCGGCCGTCTGAAGTCGATCGGCACCGATGCGCGACTCGACATCGAACGCATGGTCGGGCAGAAGGTGATGCTGCGTTTGTGGGTCAAGGTCAAGGCCGGCTGGACGAACAGCGAAGGCACGTTGCGGCGACTCGGAATCGAGTGATGACACGCCGGATTTCGGGTGAACTCGCGTATGTGCTGCACCGGCGCCCCTACCGTGAGACGAGTGCCCTCGTGGAACTGCTGACGTTGCAGCACGGCTGCATGAGCGTCGTCGGTCGCGGCCTGCGCGGTGGGTCCAAGCGGCAGGCAACCCTGCAGCCGTTCGGGCGGATTCTGATCGGTTGTTCCGGCCGCGGCAGCCTGATGACGCTGACCAGCGTCGAAGCGGCGGGCTACCGCACGCTTGTGGGTGACGCGCTGTTTGCCGGCCTCTACCTCAACGAACTCGTACTGCGTTTGATGAAGCACGACGATGCGCATCCCGCGGTCTTCGTCGGCTATGAAGCAGCGCTCGATGCGCTGATGGCGGGTGAGGACATCGAATCGGCGTTGCGTCAGTTCGAGCTGTTGTTGCTGCAGGAGTCCGGTTATGAGATCAACTTCGAGGTCGATGCGCACACCCAGGCGCCCATCGAGCCGACGATGACGTACCGATTCGAAGCCGACGTCGGCTTTTCCAAAGTCGATGCCGTGGCGGAAGAGCGAGCTGTGTACTCCGGGTCGACGATTGCGGCGATACGTGCCGGCGACTACTCCGACCCCGCAGTCCGACGCGCAGCCAAACGGCTCATGCGCCGCGCGCTGGCGCCGCATCTCGGGGAACGACCCCTGCGTACGCGCAGTCTGTTTGCGGGCAAGCGAGTCGGCTGATGGCGAGGTCCGGTGGTCCCCGAATCATCCAGATGGAAGTCGAGTCCCTGGACGGGGACGGCTTGGGCGTCGGCGCGTTCGAAGGCCGCAAGGTTCGCGTCAAAGGGGTGCTGCCGGGCAGCGTGGTTCGCGCCCGGATCGTCAAACGACGACGCGGCGTCTGGCTGGGGCTGCCAGAGGAAGGCGCTCGAGCGACCGTGTGCACTGCGTTTCCCGTCTGCGGTGGCTGTTCGGTGCAGCAGCTCGATGGCGCCATGCAACTCGAGCTCAAGGGGCGGGCGCTCATCGCCCGGCTCGAAGCGGTGGGTGTGGCGCCTGCCCGCGTAGCGACGCCGTGCCATGGTCCACAGTTCGGTTACCGGCGCCGGGCACGGCTCGGCGTCCGCCACATCGCGTCGATCGATGAGACGCTGGTCGGGTTCAGGGAGTCGTTCGGCAGCCGCGTCGCACGCGCGGCGGGGTGCCCCGTGCTGGTGGCACCGCTGCAACGGGTGCTCGCCTCGTTGCGTACACACATCGGTCGCCTCGAGTCCCGCGCCTCCGTACCGCAGGTCGAGGTAGCGGCCGGCGACGCGAATGCAGCATTCATCGTCAGACATCTGGCGCCGTTGAGCCACGCGGACCGCGCCGTGCTGCAGCTGGTGGCGCGTGAATCCGGCGCGCAACCACTGACGCAGAGTGGCGGATACGACACGGTGCGGAATCTGGAAGGCGCGCCGCCGCGCAGTCTCGAATACGGCCTGATGCGTCTCGGACTCTCGCTCGAGTTTTCGCCCATGGACTTCGTGCAGGTCAATGCGGCCATCAACGACGAGTTGGTCGCAGAGGCGGCAGGCGAGCTGGCCGGCGACGACTCACATCGCGTCCTGGACCTGTTCTGCGGCATCGGCAACTTCTCGCTGGCCTGTGCACGCGCTGGTGCACGGGTGATCGGCGTAGAAGGTGATGCCGGGCTCGTTGAGCGTGCGCGTGCCAATGCGTCACGCAACGGCCTGACACCCCACACCGAGTTCGTGGCGGCAGATCTCTACCGTGAACCCGGTGGCGATCTCGAGGATGCATTCGCCTGGTGCGATCGAGTTCTCATCGACCCGCCGCGCTCCGGGGCGGGGGCTGCGCTGCGCAAAGTGTGCGAATCCAAGGCATCGAAGGTCGTCTACGTGTCGTGCCACCCGGAAAGCTTCGCATCGGATGCCGCGGCACTGGTTCGCGACGGCTTCACGCTGTCCAAAGTGCGCTTGTTCGACATGTTTCCTCATACCACGCACGTCGAGGTGCTCGGGGTATTCGACCGACGATGATCAAGCGACGCGACGACATACCTGAACTGGCGGCCGATGGGTTCGACTTCGGTCGCTGGATCGACGCGATCGCCGCCGTGGAGCCGCGTATCGATCGCGAGCGCGTGACGCGCGCATGCCATCTGCTGGCGTCGGTGCCGCGCAACGGGCCGGGCCTGTTGACCGTGGGCACCGAGTTCGCTGGCCTCATGGCGGACCTCCACGTGGATACGGAGTGTGTGCTCGTGGGGCTCGTCTATCGGGCCGTGCGCGGGGGTCACCTGTCGGTCGAAACCGTGAGTGAGGAACTCGGTGGTGACGTGGCGAAACTGTATCTCGAGCTTGCAAAGACCGCTCGCGTCAGCCTGCTGGAGCTGTCGAATGCGCCATTGCTGCAGCGCGAAGCCGCCGATCAGGTGGAGAACGTCCGCAGCATGCTGATCGCGATGATCGACGACGTCCGCGTTGCCTTCCTGAAGCTCGCCGAGCGGATCATCGCACTGCGCTTCATGAAACAGGCGGCCAGCACGCGCCAGCGGCGTGCCGCGGAGGAAGTGCTGGCGGTCTTCGCCCCACTGGCGAATCGACTGGGTGTGTGGCGTCTGAAGTGGGAGCTGCAGGACCTCGCCTTCCGGTACGTGGCACCGGACATCTATCGCCAGATCGCGTCGCAGCTCGACCGGCGGCGTGTCGAGCGCGAACGTGAGGTGGCGGCCATCGCCGCGCTGATTCGCGACCGGCTGGCCGATCAGGCGATCCGCGCTGAGGTCGCAGGGCGCGCGAAGCACATCTACAGCATCTGGCAGAAGATGGAATCGAAGGGCATACCGTTCTCGGACGTGCACGACGTACGCGCGGTGCGCGTGATCGTCGGCCAGCTGCACGAATGCTACTCGGCGCTGGGGGTCATCCACACGCAGTGGCACCACATACCGCACGAGTTCGACGACTACATCGCCAACCCCAAGGAGAACGGTTATCGCTCCATTCACACCGCGGTCATCGGTCCCGATGAGCAGGTGGTGGAGGTGCAGATCCGCACCGTCGACATGCACCGCGAGGCGGAACTCGGCGTCGCGGCTCACTGGACGTACAAAGCCGACGGCAGCGCCGACCGGTCGCCGCATCAGCAGGAAAAGCTCGACTGGTTGCGGCAGGTGCTCGAGTGGCACGACGAGGTCGGCGGATTCACGGCGATCGGCCGGGAGCTCCGCGCAGACATCGAAGACGACCGCATCTACGTGCTGACGCCGCGAGGGCACGTACTCGAGATGCCGACGGGCGCCACACCCGTCGACTTCGCCTACCGCGTGCACACCGACATCGGTCACCGCTGCGTTCGAGCGCGCGTGGATGGCAGGTATGTGCCGTTGTGGACACCGCTGCAGACGGGACAGCGGGTGGAAATCGAATCGGGGCCGGACGAAGCACCGAGTCGCGATTGGCTCGATCCCTCGCTCGGTTACGTCATCACCCCACGTGCGCGCGCCAAGATTCAGGCCTGGTTTCGGGCGCTCGACCGAACTCAGAACGTGCGTGCCGGAGAGGCCATGATCGAGCGTGAGTACCGTCGCCTGGGCCTCGTGCTCGATCGCGAACAGGTAGCCGTCCGACTCGGCTTCTCGAACTTCGAATCCGTGTGTTACTCGGTTGGACTCGGCGATCGCCAGGTGGCCGAGCTGATCGCCGTGCTGTATCCGAGTACGGGGACACCGCAGCCGTTTCGGATATCCATCGAGGGTACGGACCGACCCGGCCTTCTCAATGAGATCACCGAGGTGATCAAGGACCGTGGTGTCAGCATGAGCCAGCTGAATGCGCAGACAGTGCCCGGATCGAATACTGCTACCATGGAAATCGTCCTGGAAGTGGGTGGTATCGCCGAACTGGCGCGGCTGTTCGAGGACGTCATTGCCATTGGCGGAATCACCGATGTGGTGCGCGTCACTGGTCGGGATTCATAGACTTCAACAATTTGATCGAGGAGTGCGGATGCGGCTGATTCTCTTGGGACCACCGGGCGCGGGTAAGGGTACGCAGGCGCAGTTCATCTGCGATGAGTACGGCATCCCCCAGATTTCGACGGGTGACATGCTGCGCAGTGCGGTGAAGGCTGGCACGCCGCTGGGTCGCAAGGTCAAAGCGGTGATGGACAGCGGCGCATTGGTCTCCGACGACATCATCGTGGCACTGGTGAAAGAGCGCATCAGCCAGCCGGACTGCAGCGGCGGTTTTCTGTTCGACGGTTTTCCGCGCACCATCCCTCAAGCGGAGGCGCTGGTGGATGCCGGCGTCGAGCTCGATGTGGTGCTGGAGATCGACGTGCCGGACGAAGAGATCATCAAACGGCTCAGCGGTCGACGAGTTCACGAACCCAGCGGAAGGGTCTATCACCTCGTCTTCAATCCCCCGAAGGTCGAAGGCCGTGACGACGAAACCGGTGATCCGCTCGTGCAACGCGACGACGACAAGGAGGAAACAGTTCGACACCGCTTGCGCGTTTATCGCGATCAGACGTTTCCGCTCGTCGCGTTTTACAAGGAAAGATCCAAGGTTTCCGACGTTCGCTACGAATGTGTACACGGCATCGGTAGCGTCGAAGACATCAAGCGTGCGGTGTTGAAAGCGTTGGCGAAGTGAGCGCGTCGATTAAATTTTCGAACGCAGATCTTCTCTAAACTCGCGCTCACGTCTGCAGTCGTTCTCAATTCGGCCGTCGACGGGCGCACGTGTTTGCGTAACATAGGGCTGGATTTTCGTAAAGTTTCACCTATCATCAGCCCCGCGTGTCCGAAGATGCGGTTTATCTTTCGACGTTCGCACGTTCCAAAATGCCGAGGAGATAGATGATGGTGAAAGCAAAGAGGAAAGCTGCAGCGAAGAAGCGCAAGGCAGCACCGAAGAAGAAAGCAGCCAAGAAGAAAGCCGCAAAGCGAAAAGCGGCACCGAAGCGTAAGGCAAAGGCAAAGCGTAAGGCGGCGGCAAGAAAGGCCAAAGCAAAGCGCAAGGCGGTAAAGAAGAAGCCCGCCAAGAAGAAAGCCAAGCGTAAGGCTGCTAAGAAGCCCGCCAAGAAGAAAGCAAAGCGTAGAGCGAAGAAGAAGGCAGCCGCACGTCGGCCGGCTTCACGTCGCGCTAGCTCTGCTGCAATGGCGCGAGCGGAAGCTGCTGCCAAGAGCGCGCGATAGCGCAGCGATGAGGCGACTGACTGAGCGCGACTAGCTCAGCAGACCCTCCAAAGGAAGTATTTGAACCCGGGCGCCCGCAAGGACCCCCGGGTTTTCTTTTGGCAGTTCGATCAGGCAGTTCGCACCGCTGAAGCTGCCGATCCGATTCGAGCTTTGATCTCCGGTTGCCGCAACGACGAGACCGTCGGTGCTGCTGCGAAAAATTCCCCGTTGATACTCCGCTCGACCCGGCTCATGTTCGATCCCGTGTGCGGCCACGGCGG
>JBFKCZ010000023.1:0-13138 GCA_041620035.1 Pseudomonadales bacterium | reverse complement strand
GGTCGGCCGCGCGCCGATCGGGCAACGGTGCTCCTGGCGCATGCCACCGGGTTTCACGGTCGCGTGTGGGACGCAACGGTCGATGCCCTGGATACCGACACCCATGTGATTGCGATCGATATGCGCGGCCACGGTCGCAGCGACAAGCAGGGGCCGCTGACGTGGCAGCGCTTCGGTGCGGACGTGGTTGCCGTGGTGGACTCGATCGCGGCGGTGAAGCTCATTGGCGTCGGGCATTCGATGGGCGGGCATGCCATGGTTCAGGCAGCGGCGGCGCGGCCGGAGCGGTTCGAGCGCCTCGTGCTGGTCGATCCGGTGATCATGGATCCCGACCTGTACAAACTGGTCGGCAACGTATCGATGAAGCCGGAGGATCACCCCACGTCGAAGCGCAAGAACACGTGGACGTCCTGGGAAGAGATGTTCGAGCGCTTCGAGAACCGCGGCTCGTTCGGGCTGTGGCGCGCCGACGTACTCGAGGATTACTGCCGGTGGGGTGTGGTCGAGAATCCGGACGGTGAGGGATTCGTGCTGGCGTGCCCGCCTCTGGTCGAGGCCGCGATCTACTCGCAGAGCACCGAACGCAACATCGGCGATCTGTTCGCGCGCGTCACAGTGCCTGTGACGGTGTTGCGGGCGCAACGCATCGAAGGCGCGCGCGACATGATGGACTTCTCGAGGTCACCCACGTGGCCGCACCTCGCGGAGCAGTTTGCGCACGGCCGCGATGTCTATCTGCCGCAGCTCACCCACTTCATGCCCATGCAGGACCCCGATCTCGTGGCGCGATTCATTCGCTCGGCGACTGCAACGGCCTGACTTCGTACTGCCACAGTCCGCTCCAGCGCCATCCAATCAGGAATATCAGCGCCGAGACCGCGATGCCGGGCAGGAGTGCGGCGAGCGGGTCGTAGCCCGCGATCAGTGTGCCGAGCAGCATCGAGCTGATCGGCGCGGAAACCATGAAGCTCAGCAGAAGCACCGAGAGGATCTGAGCGCGGTGACTCTCGGGCGCGAGTTCCTGTACGGTCGTGCGCGCGAGCGTGGTCGTCACACCCATGTTGAGGCCCCAGGCGAGTATCGCTGCGTAGAAGACGAGCAGGCTGGGCTTGACGTACAGCACCGCGAGAATCACCACGCGTGTCAGCTGCATCAGCAGGAAGAGACGTCCCGGCCACGCGAGGGGCATGTATCGCAGCATCACGACGTTGGAGCCGATGCTGCCGATCGTGAAGACGATCATCACGGTCGCAAAGAACTCGGCGTCGCCCGCGTAGACATCCTTGACGATGAACGGCACCGCGACGATGTAGGCGCCCGCGTTGAAGAGCGACGACGCAAAGTTGAGGGAGATCATGTTGCGGATCAGGGGCAGCGCGGCTGCCGCTCGAATGCCGCCGAGCAGATCGGGACGTCCGATGGGTGCACGCACCGGCATCTGCGGCAGTCGCATGACCGCCAACGATCCGATGCCGAACAGAAACCCCTGTGCGATCAGCACCTGAACGAGTCCGAATCGATCGAGTTGGCCGCCGATCCAGACACCGATCAGACCGACGAGCGAAGTGACGATCGTCATGATCGTGATGGTGCGTTGAATGTCGGTTCGCGCGATGCGGCTCAGCATCGCCTGGCGTGCAGGATCACTCGCGGCCTGCAGCCCCGAGACCGCGACTCCCCACGCGAGCACCACCCAGAAGTCGAGTGCACCGGTGAGCGCGAGCCAGGCGATTGCGAAGGACGGCAGCGCAATGATCAGGTGCATCCGTAAGAGCAGGCGGCGGCCGTCGATGCGGTCGGCGAGCAGACCACCAACGAGCAGGATCAGCAGCGCCGGCATTTCGATCGCGGCGCGACCGTACCCCACGGTGTCGGCTGGCATCTCCAGTATGCCGACCAGCATCCAGGTGATGAGAAACCCCTGCAGGCTCATTGCGGCCATCCACAGACTCGAACTCGTCAGGTAGAGAGGGAACGCGGACGCGGGGACGGAGGGGTGCATGAGGCGCGCGTTGAGAAACGGGGATCATACCGATAGGCTGCTCGAGCGGGCAAACGAGCCCGCCACATCACACCACATCACGTCACATCGAAGGCCGCACTGGAGTCGTCATGAAGCTGGGAGTCACGTTGTCGTTCAATCACCTCACGCCCGTTGCCTACATCGCCGATGCGGCGAAGCTGCTCGAGGCGCGTGGCTTCCACTCTCTATGGTTGCCGGAGCATGTGCTGTTCTTTCCGGCGTACGCCTCCCGCTATCCCTATTCGGACGACGGTCGCGTACCGGGCGATCCCGAAGGTGTGCTCGATCCGTTCACCGGACTCACCTTCGTCGCCGCGCACACGAAGAAGATCCGTCTCGGTACCGGCATCTGCCTCGTGCCACAACGGCAGCCCGTGTACACCGCGAAGATGGTGGCGGATCTCGACTATCTGTCCGAGGGTCGCGTGGACTTCGGCATCGGCATCGGCTGGCTGAAGGAGGAGTTCGACGCGCTCGGTGTCGACTTCTCGAAGCGGGCGCGGCTCTGCGACGAATACCTGTCCGCGATGAAGGCATTGTGGCGCGAGGGCAAGAACGCCTTCGAAGGCGAGTCGGTGCACATCACCGACTGTCACTTCAATCCAAAACCCGTGCAGAAACCCCACCCGCCGATCTTCGTTGGCGGTGAAAGCGATGCGGCGCTCAAGCGAATAGCCAGACATGGCGATGGCTGGTATGGGTTCGACATGACACCGGAGCAGCTGGCCGAACGTTTGCTCCGGTTCGATGCCATCCTCGCGGAGGCCGGTCGCAGCCGCGACGAGGTGAAAGTGTTCGTGTGTCCCAATCGCAATCGCATCACGGCGGATTCCTACGCGGCCTACCGCGACCTCGGCGTCGATCAGCTGATCGCGCCGCTGTTCGCACGAACCATCGACGACCTCGAACGTCGCGCCGACCGCTTGAGCGAATTCGTCTGAGTGATTCCCGTCGTTTGCGGCATCCTCGTTCGCGATCGTCGCGTGCTGGTGGGGCGCCGCAGCGAAGGTCGGCACGCCGGTTTGTGGGAGTTCCCCGGCGGAAAGTTAGCGGAAGGTGAGGCTGCGCCTGCCGCACTGGCCCGGGAGCTTGCGGAAGAACTCGGGGTGAAGTGCATGGTGGGCGCCTTGGTCGGCTGCGCCAGCGACGAGCGGATCATGCTGTCCGCATACCAGGTCGACACCTGGGAAGGTACTCCGCAAGCCGTTGTCCACGCGGCTTTGCGCTGGGTCGAGGGGGTCGATCTGACGACCTTGCAGATGCCGGAAGTCGACAGACAGCTGCTCCGCGCAGTGCAGCAACTCCTGTCGTAAGGCACGCGCGGAGTTACATCTCGATACAACGCCGACACCCCGGGCACATACATGCTCGGTCGCGACGATGAAGAATGGCGCTTCCGCACTAAGAACGTGAGCTTACGATGTTGGTGAGCCGTCGTGATGAGTCGAACAAGACGTGGTTTCGATCCGACCGTGTCTTCCACAGCAATGGCCGGTGGTACTTCCACACGCGGGAAGGCATCGACATCGGCCCGTACGAGTCGCAGCTCGAGGCCGAGATCGAAGCGGGCATGTTGAAAGAGCTCATCAAGCACACCGCAGCGTCCGGTGAAGCGCTCGGCATACTGCGCGACTTCATTCTCGAATCGTTCAATCTCGGCCGACCGCTCAACGTCATGATTGCGGACGACGCCGAACACATCGTCGTGGGGCGTCCCCAGAACTAGTTGGTAGGGTGCTCGCCCGCGAGCGTGTCGCTCGAGACCTGTGGGAGCGGGCTTGCCCGCGAATAACCTGTTGATTCCCTTCAATTCGTTCGCGCCCAAGGGCGCTCCCACGGGTCTTCGATGATTCTTGCAACACCCTCCAAGAGCACTCCTCCGCCCCGGTCGCCACTGCTATGGCATGATCCTTCGACACCCGATGGAGACTGCTCATGCCACGCCTGCGCCAAGTCAGTCGCGCCGAAGCCGCGCCCAGCGTCCTGCCGATGTACGACGCCCTGTTCAAGGATCGGGACCCGGTCGCTTCACCGGGCACCGAGACCGGGACGCCGGGGAACTGGTGGACGGTGTTCGCGCTGGTGCCGGATTGCTTCGACCACGCACTCGCCGGATTTCGGTTCTATCGTGGCAAAGACCGCAAGCTCGATCCGAAACTGCGGGAGCTGGGACAGACCCGGGCTGGTTACGCCCGCGGCAGTCAGTTCGTCTTCTCGCAGCACTGCAAGGCGATGCGATCCCTCGGCTTCGACGAGGCGCAGATTCGCGCGATTCCCGCCTGGCACACCGCGGATTGTTTCGATGAGCTGCAGCGTGCCCTGCTGGCGTACACCGACTGCCTGGTGCTGGAAGGCGGGCGAGTGCCCGATGCCCTCTTCGAGGTGCTCAAGCGGCACCTGTCCGACGAGGAGATCCTGGAGTTCACCTACCTGACCTGTCTGTACGAGATGCACGCCACGATGACGCGGGCGCTGCGGCTCGAGTACGACGATGTGGACGAGCGGGTGACCGAGATTGCGGCGCCATCCGGGGCCCGGCTCGATGCGATGGGCGCGGTCGATCGCTAGCGGGACCCGGTTCCCGCCTGGCTCGAAGCCCGCCGGCTGGTAGAATGCCCGCCTTTTTTCGACGCCGGTCGATGTCGGCGCCCTACGGATCCTGACAATGAGCGAAACAACCGAGACCACGACCACTGGCTTCGATTTCGTGGCGATGGAGCACGAAATCCTGCGGCTGTGGGAAGACCGCGATCTGTTCCGCAAGTCGCTGGAGCACACCAAGGACAAGAAGCCCTACATCTTCTACGACGGCCCGCCGTTCGCGACCGGGCTGCCGCACCACGGTCACCTCGTGTCGTCCACCATCAAGGACATCGTGCCCCGGTACTGGACGATGAAGGGTCGCTACGTGATCCGTCGATTCGGATGGGACTGTCACGGGTTGCCCATCGAGCACGAGATCGACAAACAGATGGGGGCATCGGCCCAGGACGTCGTGGCCCAGTTGGGCGTTGCCGGCTACAACGATGCCTGTCGCGCCATCGTGCAGCGCTACGTGAAAGAGTGGCGCAACACCATCACCCGGCTCGGTCGATGGGTCGACTTCGACAACGACTACAAGACCATGGACACCAACTACATGGAGTCGGTGTGGTGGGTGTTGAAGCAGTTGTGGGAGAAGGGGCTCGTGTATCAGGGCGTGAAGGTCATGCCCGTATCCACCGAACTCGGCACGCCTCTGTCGAATTTCGAGGCCACGTCCAACTATCAGGACGTGCAGGACCCCGCGATCACGGTGCTCTTCAAGCTCGACGACGAAAACGCGAGCCTCGCCGCCTGGACGACCACGCCATGGACGCTGCCGTCGAACCTCGCGCTGTGTGTTGGTGCCGACATCGAGTACGTCAAGGTTCGCGATGAGGCCGAGGGCATCGTGCTCTACCTGGCACGCGAGCGACTCGCCGACTATGCGGCCCGACACCAGCTCACGGAGATCGGCAGCTGCTTCGGGCGCGATCTGGTGGGCAAGTCGTATCGACCGCCGTTTCCGTATTTCGAGGCGGAACGCGCGCGGGGTGCGTTCGTCGTCTTCGCCGACGACTATGTGACCACGGACTCGGGCACGGGCATCGTCCATCAGGCGCCCGCGTTCGGTGAAGACGACTATCGCATCGCCCAGACTGCCGGGCTCGAAGCATTCGTCTGCCCCGTCACGTTGAGCGGCAAGTTCACCGACGAAGTGACGGACTTCCGCGGCCGGCACGTCAAGGAAGCCGACAAGGACATCATCCGCTATCTCAAGTCCGCGGGGCTGCTCTACGAGCAGAGCGTGATTCAGCACAGCTATCCGTTCTGTTACCGGTCGGACACGCCACTCATCTACCGTGCGATTCCGTCCTGGTACGTCTCCGTGACGTCGATCGTCGATGGTTTGCTCGCCAGCAACGAGCAGATCCACTGGATTCCCGAACACATCAAAGACGGCCGCTTCGGCAATTGGCTGAAGGGCGCCCAGGATTGGGCGATCTCACGCAACCGGGTTTGGGGGACGCCGATTCCGATCTGGGTCAACGACGTCACCGGCAAACAGGTGTGCGTCGGCTCCATCGATGAACTGGAATCGCTCACCGGCACACGTGTCGACGACCTGCATCGCGAGCATGTCGACCCGCTGACCTTCCAGCGCGAAGGCGAGGCGGGTACCTACCGGCGTATCGAGGAAGTGCTCGACTGCTGGTTCGAATCGGGATCGATGCCGTACGCCCAACTGCATTTTCCATTCGAGAACGAAGCCGTGTTCAACGCGGGCTTTCCGGCCGAGTTCATCGCCGAAGGTCTCGATCAGACGCGTGGCTGGTTCTACACGTTGACCGTGTTGTCGACGGCGCTGTACGGCAAGCCAGCGTTCAAGAACGTCATCGTCAACGGCATGGTGATGGCGGAAGACGCGAAGAAGATGTCGAAGCGCCTGCGCAACTACACGCCGCCCGACGAGCTGATGGAAACCTACGGTGCCGATGCGCTGCGCCTGTACCTGATCAACTCGGGTCTGGTGCGTGGTGAGGAACAGCGCTTCGCAGACTCTGGCGTGAAGGACATGACGCGGCGCGCATTGTTGCCGTGGTTCAACGCGTTTCAGTTCCTGACGACCTACGCGAGTATCGACGGGTGGTCGCCGGAGAAGGGATTGCACTACGGCAGCAACGTGCTCGACCTGTGGATCCTGTCCCGGCTGCAGACGCTGAAGGCGTCGATCGCCCGCGAGATGAAGTTCTACCGGCTCTACAACGTGGTGCCGCAGCTGTTCGAGTTCATCGAAGATCTCACGAACTGGTACATCCGTCTGAATCGTGGGCGGTTCTGGGAGGCGGAAATCACGGCCGACAAGATCGCGGCCTACAGTACGTTGTACGAAGCAGTGCTCGAGCTCTCGCAGGCGATGGCACCATTCGCACCGTTTCTGTCGGAGCACATCTATCAGTCGTTGGGCCGGTTGTCGGGTACCAGTCCGAAGCCTTCTTCGGTGCACTTATGCACGTATCCGGAGCCGGAAGAAGCCTCGGTGGAACCGGAGCTGGAAGACGCGGTTGCGCGCATGCGCCAGGTCATTCTGCTGGGGCGCCGCTGCCGCGAGGACGCGCGCATCAATCTGCGCACGCCCCTTCGGAGACTGACCATCATTCATGGCGACGCCAAGTTGCTCGAAGAACTGCGGGGTCTCGAGGAATACGTGCGCCGCGAACTGAACGTGAAGTCCGTCGTCTACGATCAGGACGAAGAGCGCTACATCCGCTTCTACGCCAAGCCCAACTTCCCTGTGCTCGGCAAGCGCCTCGGCAAGCGCATGAAAGCATTCCAGGCGGCCATCGAAGGGCTCGGGCGCTCGGAACTGGATGCGCTGCAGAACGGTGAGTCCGTCATGATCGATGGCGAGTCGTTCGATGCCTCCGAGATCACCGTCTTTCGCGACGCTCGCGAGGGTGGCACGGTGTTGTCGAATCGATTGATCTCCATCGACGTCGACTGTGAACTGGACGACGAGCTGGTGGCCGAAGGCTGGGCACGTGAAGTGGCCAGTCGGATCAATCGCAGCCGCAAGGATCTCGGTTTCGAGATCACCGATCGTATCAATGTGTTCTATGAGGGTGATGGCAAGCTCACCGACGCCCTCGCGCGGCACCGCGACTACGTGGCCGGCGAAACGCTCGCGGTACGATTCGAGACGGGCGCGCCCGGCGCGCGGGCGATCACGACCAGCGTCGATGACATGGCGCTGTCGTACCGGCTCGAAGTGGTGCCAAAGGACTGACGGTGCAGCGGGCAACCGGAAGCGGCGGAACGGACAAAAGAAAGGCCGCATACGCGGCCTGAATGTCTTGCCCCTCGGGGCGCGGGAGTCTCTTTCGACTCCCCTCCCTCCGGCCTGAATCTCAGCAAATGTCCGCCGAGGTTGTCAAGGCGAGTGGTACTTCCCTAGGCTGGGTCGAGCCCAGGCTGAGTCGAGGAGGCGGCATGGTCGATCAAACGCATCAGCCGGCGGATCCCGCGTCCCGGCTACCTCATGTTGGTACATACCGGCGCGTGTTGCCGGTCAGCCTGGAACGCATGTACGAGAACGCGCTGGACTGGGCGCATCTGCCCTATCTGCACGACGGAAGCTTCTCGGCGATCGAGTGCATCGACGCGGGCGTGTGGGGATGGCGCGCGCGTGTGACCTCGAAGCAGGGTGCGGCGAGCGAGATCGAACTGCGTCTGGACCGCGGCTGTCGACGCTGGATCACGCGCACGCTGGCGGGCGCGAATGCGGGGGCCGAAATCTGGACGCACGCATTCCCCGTCGAACCGCGCCGCACCGACATCGTCGTCGACTTCTTCGTCCCCGACGTACCTGTCGAGGCGCGGGCCAAGGTAGGGCGTGCCTATGGCGCCCTGTACGAACGTCTGTATGACGAAGATGTCGCGATGATGGTTGGCCGGCAGAGTCAGCTGGATGCTCGTGTGTTCGGAGAGCGCGGGCCGACGAGCATGAAGCTGGGCCGTCGATCGGCGCTGCGCACACCGAGCACCGTCGCCTTTCGCGGTCGCGAGATCGTCGTGACGCGTCTCGATGCGAAGAGCGACGAACTGGTCGCGTACCCCGCACGTTGCCCGCATCAGCTGGGCCCTTTGTCGCTGCGTCCCGAGGCTGGACTGGTGACTTGTCCGTGGCATGGCTACCGATTCGATGTGGCGACCGGCGAGTGCGTCAGCGGCGCCGCGTGCCGGCTGAATCTCACGGCGCGCATCGAGGTGGACGAAGACGACGAGGTGCAGCTGATCGCGCGCGAGTGAAGTCATCGGAGTCACTGTGGCAGCGCCCTTGGGAGGGTGTCGCAAAAGTCATCGGAGCAACTGTGGGAGCGCCCCTGGGCGCGAAGGGATCCAAAGAAATCAATGAGTTATTTTCGCGGGCAAGTCGCTCGGCCGCTTGCGGGCGAGCCCCCGCTCCCACAGAGACGCTGGGCACTTTAGCAACACCCTCCTTGGGTGCGATCGCGGAATTTGTGTAGAGCTTCCCTAGCAAAGCCCGCGTATCAATCTCCCTCGAACTCCGCCTTCGTCTCGTCGAGGTAGGCGCGTGCCGCACGCCTGCGGTCCTCGGTCGTCTGGGTCAGGAGATTCTGATCCGCGTCCATGTGCATGACGGCTTCGTCGAGGGCGCCCGTGTAGCGATTGATGCTGCGCTTGATCATCTGCGCCGCAATCGGCGGTTTGGCGGCATAGGTGTCAGCCATGGCGTGCGCGGCATTGAGCAGCTCGCTGCCCGGCACCCGTCGATCGAGGACACCCCATGTCTCGAGATCGGCGGCGAAAACGCGTTCACCGCCGATCACCATCCGCTTTGCGCGGGCCGCGCCCACGAGACGCGTGACCAGTGGCAGGCTCTGCCACATGAGATTCATCCCGATATCGATCTCGGGGAACTGCATGAAGCAGTCTTCGGCGCCGACGCGCAGATCGAGTGCCGCAACGATGCAGGCGCCGCCGCCCATCGCCGCGCCGTTCCATGCCGCGATTGTGATCTGGTCCATCTCGAGCAACGCGCGTATGACGCGCTCGCCCATGCGCGCCCGACGTCTGCGCGCGAGCAGGGTCGCCGGCGACGAAGACGCGTCGGTCAGGTCGGCGCCGGAAGTGAAATGCTTGCCTGCGCCGGTGAAGATGACGACCCGCGCATCGACATCGTCGCGGAAGTCGAGGGCGGCGCGTTCGATCTCCCGCATGAGATCGTAGTTGAGTGCATTCGCCTTTTCGGCGCGCCGAAAGGTGACTGTGGCGACGTGTCCGCGGCGTTCGATCGACAGGAGCTGGTGATCCGGCATGGCAACGTTCCGGTGGAGTTTGCGCCGAAGGTACGCCATCGCAGGACGCGGGGCATCCGGTCGGCTTGCCGACTCACCCGTGGACGTGGGATAAAGCCGCGGCCTGGGCTCGCGCATTTCCGGGCGACACCGCTGCCGAACCCCTTTGAAGAGAGTTATCGTGCCGGATAGCAACAACCCGACATCGCACAGCTATTTTTCCCAGCGCCTGCGGCTGCACTATCTCGATTGGGGCAACGACGGTGCGCCGACGCTGCTCCTGCTGCATGGCATGCGCGATCATTGCCGCACCTGGGACGGTGTCGCCGAACGCCTGCGCGATCGCTTTCACGTCATCGCCCCGGATCTGCGCGGCCATGGCGATTCGGCGTGGCCGATCGGGTCGACCTATTCGCACGTTGACTATGTCTACGACGTCGCGCAGCTCGTCCGACAAGCCAAACTTGCGCCGGTGAGCATCGTCGCCCACTCCATGGGCGGCACACTGGCGTGCCTGTATGCAGGCATCTACCCCGATCTGGTGACACGCATGGTGATCATCGAGGGCGTCGGACACTGGTGGAAGTTTTTCCCGCGTCCGCCGGTGCACGAACGCCTGGCGGGCTGGATCGACGGCATGCGCGACCTGTCTGCTCGGCAAGCGAGACGTTACGCGACGCTCGAGGAAGCCTATCAGCGTATGCAGAAGACGAACCCGCATCTGTCGCCGGAACTCGCATTGCATCTCACCGCACATGGCAGCCACCAGAACGAGGACGGCACCTACTCCTGGAAATTCGACAACTACACCCATGCGCACTCGCCCTACGACGTCACGGCCGAAGACACCGAACAGCTCTGGCAACGCATCACCTGCCCGGTGCTGTTCGTGAATTCGGATGAGGGATATCCGCACCGCATCGGCCAGGACGACACGTTGGCGCACTTCAGGAATGCTGAACTGCGCAACATTCCCGGTGCGGGCCATTGGACCCACCATGACCAGCCGCATGCCTTCATGGCCGCGGTCGAACCGTTTCTGGCACACTAGCTTTTCAGGCACGTAGGGGAAGGGATATGCCCGGAGCGCCGAAGCGGCTGCGGTGCGAGTACCTGGAGAACCCGCTCGGCATCGATGCGTTGCGGCCACGCCTGTCGTGGTGGCTCGACGACGATCGTCCTGCAGAGGTTCAGACGGCCTATCGCATCATCGCGGCGTCCGATCCCGCCCAACTCGAAGGCGAATCCGGCGACCTCTGGGACAGTGGTCGTACGGAGTCGTCGGCGACCACGCACATCGCCTGGGGCGGGTCGGCGCTGAAGTCGCGGCAGCGCGTGTACTGGAAGGTCCGCGCCTTCGATAGCGACGGCATCGGCTCGCCGTGGAGCCGTATCGCTGTCTTCGAGATGGGGCTGCTCGATGCGGAAGACTGGCGTGCGCGCTGGATCGGTTCGCCGATCATGGGCGGCAAGCGCACCCCGGCACAGGTTCCCGCGTTGCGTCGTGCATTCGACTTGCCGCAGCCGCCCGAGTCGGCGCGCCTGTACATCTCCGCACTCGGCGTCTACGACGTCGAGATCAACGGGAAGCGGGCCATCGATTTCGAACTGGCACCCGGCTGGACCGACTATCGCGCGCGCATTCGCTATCAGGTCGTCGATGTCACGTCGCTGCTGGTCTCGGGTGAAAACGTCATCGGCGCTCTGCTCGGCGATGGCTGGTACTGCGGCCTGCTCGGGTCGTCCGAGCGGCAGCAGTACGGCGACAAGCCGGCGCTGCTCGTGCAACTCGAGATCGTACTCGCCGATGGCGGCAAGATGCGCATCGTCAGCGACGACCTCTGGAAGTGGCATCGATCGCCGATTCTCTACGCCGACCTGATGGACGGCGAGAGCGTCGATGCGCGTCAGGTATTGCCGGGATGGAGTTCGCCCGGCGGCAACGACGCGCGCTGGTCGCCGGTGGAGGTACTCCCGAATCAGGATGCCGTGCTGTGCGCCACGATGGTTCAGCCCGTGCGTGTGGTCGATCGACTCGAACCGATCGGCACGCCCACCGTTCGTCACGGCGCATTCGACGCGCGACGCTGGATCTACGACTTCGGCCAGAATCTCGTCGGACGCGTGCGTCTGCACGTGCGTGCGCGGCGGGGCGTTCAGCTCGAGATCCGGCATGCCGAGCGGCTCGATCAAGGCGGTGACCTGTACACGGCCAACCTGCGTGGCGCCCGCGCGATCGACTACTACACGTGTGCGGGAACCGATGGTGGCGAGATCTTCGAGCCGAGGTTCACGTTTCACGGCTTTCAATATGTCGAGATTCGCGGGAATCTCGACGATGGCGCCATCGAGTCGATCTGCGCCCAGGTGCTCTCCAGCGGAATACCGGAGATCGGCGAGTTCCAGTGCGATCATCCGCTGCTGAATCAGCTCCACCAGAACATCGGCTGGAGTCAGCGCGGCAACTTCATCGACATTCCAACGGATTGTCCACAGCGCGACGAGCGGCTCGGCTGGACCGGCGACGCCCAGATATTCGCCCGCACCGCGGCATTCAACCAGGAGGTTGCGCCCTTCTTTGCGAAGTGGCTCGTGGATGTCGGCGACGCCCAGACCAAGTCCGGTGCGGTACCGATGGTGGCACCGGTGCCTCCGGCCATGAAGTTCTTCCGGACCGATGGCGGCCCGGCGTGGTCGGACGCCATCGTCATCTGCCCCTGGACGATGTATCGATGCTTCGGCGATCGCGCGGTGCTCGACCGGCACTACGGGTCGATGACCGCCTTCGTGAACGACATTCAGCACCGGTATCCGTCTCTGATCCGCGGTGAAGCGACAGCGAACGCGTGGCAGGGCTTTGGCGACTGGCTCGCAACCGACGGTCCATCCACGGGTGACCCCCGTTTCGGTACCACCCCGAAAGATCTCGTGGGCACGGCGTTGTTCTGCTACAGCGCCAAACTGTTGGCGAGAATCGCCGGTGTGCTGGGCAATCTCTCCGACCTCGAACACTACGAGGATCTTGCGCAGCGCGTGCGCAATGCGTTTCGGCGGCGGTTCGTCACCGCCGATGGTCGCCTGGTCGGCGAAACCCAGACGGCGTACGTGCTCGCCCTGCATTTCTCGCTGCTCGAGCCCTCCGAAGTCGGCGCGGCGTTCGCGTCGCTCGTGCGCGACATCGAAGCGCGCGGACACCACCTTTCGACGGGTTTTGTCGGCACGCCGTATCTGCTGCACGTGCTGACGCAACAGGGCCGACTGGATCTGGCGTATC
>JBFKCZ010000022.1:0-13321 GCA_041620035.1 Pseudomonadales bacterium | reverse complement strand
GGTTCGACTCCGGCTCGCCGCAACTGCTCACCGAGACGATCGCGGTGTTCATCGCGCTGGTCGTGTTGCTGACGCTGGGTACTTTCGCGCGCTTTTACCTGGTGTCCTGGATCGGCGAACGTGTGAGCGCGGACCTCCGCACGGCGGTCTTTCGGCGGTTGGTCCACCTGCATCCCGGATTCTTCGAGGCAAATCTGCCAACCGAGATTCAGTCGCGAATCACGACCGACACCACGTTGCTGCAGACGGTGATCGGGTCGTCGGTGTCGATTGCGCTGCGCAATGCGCTGATGTTCATCGGTGGCGTTGTGCTGCTGATCGCAAGCAACCCGCGGCTGTCGCTGATGGTGTTGGCCAGCGCGCCGGTCGTCGTGGCCCCCATCGTTCTGTTCGGGCGGCAGGTGCGAACGTTGTCCCGGTCGAGTCAGGACATGCTGGCCCGGGTAGGCAGTTATGTCGGAGAAGCGTTCCGCCACATCAAGGTCGTTCAGGCGTTCAATCATCAGTCGCGCGACGTCGCCGCATTCGATCGGCACGTCGAAGCGGCGTTCTCGGTCGCGGCCCGCCGAATTCGGCAACGCGCCTGGCTCATCGCGATGGTGATGCTGCTCGTCTTCTGTGCGTTGGCCGCACTCTTCTGGGTTGGAGCACAGGATGTGATGGCAGGCCGGACCACGGTCGGCGAGCTGGCTGCGTTCATGTTCTACGCCGTCATCGTCGCGGCTTCGGTCGGCGCGCTCAGCGAGGTGATCAGCGACCTGCAGCGTGCGGCGGGCGCGACCGAGCGCCTGGTCGAACTGCTCGAGTCGAAGAGCCCACTCGTGGAGAAAACCGTACAGAATCGAACCTGGCCGGATCGCCCGGCTTTGCTCTCGGTGCAGCGCGTGTCGTTCACGTATGCCACCCGTCCGGGCGTTCCCGTGCTCAAGGACGTGTCCTTCGAAGTGGGGGCAGGCGAGACGGTCGCGCTGGTCGGGCCGTCCGGCGCGGGGAAGTCGACGCTCTTCGACCTGATCCTGCGGTTCTACGATCCGATTGCGGGTTGCCTGAAGATCGACGGCGTGGATCTGCGTGAATGCGCGCTCGAGGATGCACGAGCCCAGGTTGCGTTCGTGCCCCAGGATCCGATCCTGTTCTCGGGAACCATTGCCGAGAACCTGCGCTACGGGGCCGCCGATGCGTCAGACCTCGATCTCGGTCGCGCGCTCGACGAGGCGCATGCGGCGGCGTTCATCGCGCAGCTGCCACTTGGGCTCGACACGCTCATCGGCGAAGACGGGGTCGGCCTGTCCGGCGGTCAGCGCCAACGCCTGGCGATTGCCCGGGCGTTGCTCAAGCGCCCGCGCCTGCTGCTCATGGATGAGGCAACGAGTGCGTTGGATGCCCAGAGCGAGGATGCCATTCGACGAACTCTGCGCAGTCTGCGCGGTCGTTGCAGCGTGCTCATCATTGCGCATCGCCTGTCGACGGTAGTGGAGTCGGATCGCATCGTCGTGCTGGATGGCGGCAGAGTCGTAGGTTCGGGAACACACGAATCCCTGCTCCGCGACAGCCCGCTGTACCGGGAGTTCGCCGACATCCAGCTCACCGCCGATGCCGTTACCAGCGTGAACGCGTGAAAGTAAAATAGACGAAAAAGCCGAGAAAACACTGGCGTACGCCACATCGGGCTACGACAGTTCCCTTAAGCGGCAAAAGGGGTACACTACCGGCGGGAACAGTCGGAAGGGGAGTGAAGTGGGTCCGCTGCGCGGCTATCGCATCATCGAATTGGCGGGAATCGGCCCGGGTCCGTTCTGTGGAATGATGCTGTCGGACATGGGTGCCGAAGTCATTCGCGTCGATCGGATATCCAAAGCGAGCGGTCGACCCAAGGATGTGCTGGCGCGCAATCGCAAGTCGATTGCCGTCGATCTGAAGAGCCCGAAGGGCATCGAAGTCGTTCTCAAGCTGGTGGAATCCGCCGACGCACTGTTCGAAGGCTTTCGTCCCGGCGTGACGGAGCGCCTGGGGCTCGGGCCCGAGGAGTGCCTCGCACGCAATCCCAAGCTCGTGTATGGCCGCATGACGGGTTGGGGGCAGGACGGGCCGCTCGCTCAGGCGGCTGGTCACGACATCAACTACATCGCGCTCGCTGGCGCATTGCATGCCATCGGTCGCCCGGGGGAACGCCCGGTACCACCGTTGAATCTGGTGGGCGACTTCGGTGGTGGTGGCATGTTGCTGGCGTTCGGTCTGGTGTGCGCGTTGCTCGAGACGCAGCGATCGGGCAAGGGCCAGGTGATCGATGCCGCAATGGTCGATGGGGCGGCATCCCTGATGGCGATGTTCTTCACGATGGCGGCGGGCGGGATGTTCAAACCGCAGCGGGGCACCAACCTGCTGGACGGTGGCGCACACTTCTACGACACCTACGAGACCAGCGACGGCCAACACATCTGCGTCGGTTCCATCGAACCACAGTTCTACGCGCTCCTGGTAGAGAAGGCGGGGCTCGACAAGGAGAAGTTCGCGGCGCAGATGGACCCGTCGCGATGGCCCGGATACAAAGAAGAACTGACGCGCGTGTTCAAGCAGAAGACGCAGGCGCAGTGGTGCTCGATCATGGAAGGGACAGACGTCTGTTTCGCGCCGGTGCTGTCGGTGTTCGACGCGCCGGGTCACCCGCACAACAAAGCGCGGGGCACGTTCGTGGAAGTGGACGGTGTCGTTCAGCCGGCACCGGCACCACGGTTCTCGCGCACGCGGCCCGAAATCGTGAATGGCGCGCGGCGGCCGGGAGAGGATACAGAATCAGTGTTGGCCGACTGCGGATTCTCCAATGACCTAATCAGATCCCTGCGGAGCGAAGGTGTGATTCCCGCGGCGTGATCGCGTGTTAAGAACACACGAGGTGCAGCAATGAGCGTCGAACTACTGGACACCCCGAGATTTCACGGGTACCGAGTCCGTCGGCAGATCAACGGCAAGACCTACCAGGAATATTTTTCCCTCAAAGGCGGTGGCAAACGTATTCAGGGCGCGAAGCGCACCGCGATCAAGCATCGTGCGGAAGCGCGGGATGCGGAACTGGCCGCACTCCAGCGTGGCGCCCGCGACCGTGCAGCGAAGGAAGTTCACGTCGATTCGAAGGGCAGGGTGCGCGGCATTCTGTTTCGAATGAAGACCGAGAAGAGCGGCACCAAGACCCCGGTCTTTCAGATCGGCATCATGTCGACGCTGGAAAACAAGATCGTCAACACGACCGTGTCGATCAACTTGCACGGGCTCAATGGCGCATGGCAGAAGGCCGTGGATTTCTACGCCCGGCACAAGAAGATCTCGAAGAAGTCCAAACCCTACAACGCGCTGATGAAGGCCCGTCCGACCAACGCCGATCTGAAGGCCTTGATGAGGTCGCGGCCCCGACGCTGACGCACGGCGAAACCTCGTGACATACGAAGACGAGTATCGTCGTTCGATCTCAGCACCTGCCGACTTCTGGCAAGAGAAGGCGCGCGATCTCGACTGGATCGAGTTTCCCCGCACCATAGTCGATCGCGATGAACGCGGCGCGTGGCGCTGGTTCCACGGCGGCAAGCTCAACACCTGCGCGCTTGCGCTCGACCGCCACGTCGACAACGGCCACGGCGACCGCACCGCACTCATCTACGACTCGCCCGTAACGGAGGATTCTCGCTCGTTCACCTTTTCGGAACTCCGCGATCGGGTGGCCAAGGTTGCGGGCGGATTGCAGGCGCTCGGTGTGACCAAGGGCGATCGGGTCGTCCTCTACATGCCCATGGTGCCCGAGGCGGTGATCGGGATGCTCGCGTGTGCCCGTATCGGTGCCGTGCATTCCGTCGTCTTCGGCGGATTCGCCGCACGCGAACTCGCGGTCCGCATCGACGATGCATCGCCGAAGGTCATCCTGTCGGCGACGTGCGGCATCGAGTTTGCCACGGTCATACCGTATCAACCGCTGCTCGAAGAGGCGATGCGGATTGCTCGCCACGAGGTGGCACATTGCGTGATCCTCGAGCGCAGTCAATGTGCCGCGAAGTCGACCCAGGGCCGCGACCTGGATTGGCGCACATGGGAGGCGGCATCTTCGCCGGTCGCGCCAGTGCCCGTCGATGCGACCGATCCGCTCTACATCCTGTACACATCGGGTACCACGGGAAAACCCAAGGGTGTGGTCCGTGACAACGGTGGCCATGCGGTCGCGCTCAACTACAGCATGCGTGCCATCTATGGGGTCGACGAAGGGGATGTGTTCTGGGCCGCATCGGATGTCGGCTGGGTCGTCGGACACTCCTACATCGTCTACGGCCCGCTGATCCGTGGTTGTACGAGCGTGCTCTACGAAGGCAAGCCGGTTCGCACGCCGGACGCAGGCGCGTTCTGGCGCGTGATCGCCGAGCACCGGGTGAAAACGTTCTTCGTCGCCCCCACCGCGTTTCGGGCCATCCGGAAGGAAGACCCCGAGGCCAAGCTGAAAGCGGCATACGACACCTCGTCGCTCTCCTATCTGTTCGTGGCCGGTGAGCGACTCGACCCGCCGACCTACCACTGGCTTGACGACCTGCTGCCGGTGCCCGTCATCGATCACTGGTGGCAAACCGAAACGGGCTGGCCGATCTGCGCCAACATGGCGGGGTTTCCGCTGAAGCCGATCAAGCCGGGTTCGCCGACGCTCCCGGTGCCGGGCTATGACCTGCGGGTCTTCGATGACGACGGGCGCCAACTCGGTGCCAACAACGAAGGCAACATCGTCATCGCCGAACCGTTGCCACCGGGCACGTTCCCGACCGTGTGGGGTGACCACGATCGGTTCATCGAAGCGTACTGGTCGCGCTACCCCGGTTTCTACCTCACCGGTGATGGCGGCTACATCGACGAGGATGGTTACCTCTTCGTGATGGGTCGCGTCGACGATGTGATCAACGTCGCGGGGCATCGGTTGTCCACGGGTGAGATGGAGGAGATCGTGGGCGGGCATCCGGCGGTCGCGGAGTGCGCCGTCGTGGGTATCGAAGACGTCGACAAAGGACAGGTGCCGCTGGGTCTCCTGCTGCTCAAAGACGGCACCAATGTCGATCCTGGCTCGCTCGAACGGGAGCTCATTCAAATGGTGCGGCAGTCGATCGGCGCGTTTGCGAACTTCAAGCGCGCAGTGATCGTTAAGCGGTTGCCGAAGACGCGTTCGGGCAAGATTCTGCGGCAGATCATTCGCAAGATGATCGACGGCAAGCCTTACTCCGTGCCATCCACTATCGATGATCCCGCGATTCTCGACGAGATCGAAGTCACGCTGCGGAGCCGGGGTGTCATCGGCTGAGCCGATCACGGTGCACGTCGCACCGCTCGAGGCGGCCTTCGACCTCTACCGCAGCATTCCCGAATTCTCGGACGCACCCATCGACTTCGACCGCTTCCAGCAACGCCTTTCGCTGCCGTCTGCGCTGGTGCTCGTAGCGCGAGCAGGTGCCAGCGCGGTGGGCTTCAAAGCCGGCTACGATCGATATCGTGACGGCAGCTGGTACAGCTGGCTTGGGGGCGTGCTTACCGAGCATCGCGCTGCGGGCGTGGCCCGAACGCTCCTGACGCACCAGGAAGAGTGGGTTCGTGAGCGCGGCTACGCCAGGATCTTCGTCAAGACGCGCAATCGCTTCGTAGGCATGCGCATTCTGCTGGACCGCTCGGGCTATCACGTCTGCGGCGTGGAAGTATCGCCTGGCGAGGTCGCCATCGAAGGGCTGCGCCTGCTGTACGTGAAGTCACTCTGAGCCCGAGTGACGCTCGCGGCGCATGTCGAGAAGGGCGCTCACGAACACCGACAACGAGACGAACACTTCTGCGAGCCCGATCATTCGAGTGTCTGGCGTTGCCGTCTGTACCACACCGTGCGTGAAGTAGAGCATCGATATCATCGAAGCCCAGAATGTCGCGCGCGGCGAACTTCGCATCAGCGCCACGACAACGGCAACGACGGGCGCGATCTGGGCTGCGAAGAGAATGAGGTTCGTTGGCATCGGCAGCGGATCCAGCAGCAACCGCTGCACGCCGAACAGGGCGAACAGGGATCCCAGCCACGCGATCAGGGTCACTCGCAAAAGCAGGCGTTCGCTCATGGGGCTGCCAGCCGATTCGCGGTGTCGGCAAGGCGACGTCCCAGGGCGATGGCCAGTTCGCGTTCCTTCGCGTCCAGCGTCGCGTTGCCGGTTGGCCCGGCGACGTGGCTCGCGCCGTAAGGCGTTCCCCCGCGACTGGTCGCGTTGAGGCCCGGCTCGGTGTAGGGGATGCCGACGATCACCATGCCGTGGTGCAAGAGCGGCATCATCATCGTGATCAGTGTCGATTCCTGCCCGCCGTGGTGGCTCGCAGTCGAAGTGAACACGGCGGCCGGCTTGCCGACGAGGCGGCCCGCCATCCAGAGATCGGCCGTACCGTCGATGAAGTGCTTCATCGGTGCTGCGATGTTGCCGAATCGCGTCGGGCTGCCGAGCGCGAGACCGCTGCACGTCGCGAGGTCGTCTTTGGTGCAGTAGACCGCGCCATCTTCGGGCACCGGCGGCAACGTCTTCTCGGTTGCGCTCGTCACGGGCGGAACCGTGCGCACACGTGCCTCGAACCGTCCATGGTCGGTGACGCCGCGGGCGATCTGCGCCGCCAGTGCAGCGGTGGAGCCCTGCCGGCTGTAGTAGAGCACGAGAATGTGACCGTCCATGTCAGAGGATGTCGAGTACGGCTTCGGGGGGGCGACCGATCCGCGCTCGATCGCCGGCGACAACGATGGGCCGTTCGATGAGGACGGGGTGCGCGTGCATCGCTCGGATCAGCGCTGCGTCGTCGTTGACGTCAGCGAGGCGCAGGGTCGAGTAGATCTCTTCGTTTGTGCGCATGAGCGCTCGCGCAGTCAGTCCGAGCTTTGTCAGCAGATCGGCAATCTGCCGGGTCGATGGCGGATCTTTCAGGTACTCGATGACCTCGGTGTCGAGTCCACGACTCGAAAGCAGGTCGAGGGTCTTCCGCGACTTGGTGCAGCGTGGATTGTGGTAGATCACCACTTTTCCGGGTTTCGATGGCCCTTTGCTCATCACCGATGGTCTCTATAATGCGGCGACTGTGCCATTGTACGTGCACGACGATCGGTTGCGCGGCGCTCGATGCTCAAACTGCTCGAAACGGTCTATCGTCGATCGGTCTGGTTCTTCCAGCAGATCGTGCGTCAGTTCGGTGAGCATGGACTGACGGACAGCGCCGCTTCGCTCACGTACACGACGCTGTTCGCGGTCGTTCCCCTGATGACCGTGTCGTACACCATTCTCTCGGTCATGCCGGACTTCGAGGGCGTGGGAAACCGATTTCAGGACTTCCTGTTCCGCAATTTCGTTCCCGAGAGCGGCGCGGTGATACAGGAACGTCTGGCCGACTTCTCCAATCAGGCACGAAACCTCACGGTCGCGGGACTGGTCATATTGATCGTGTCGGCGTTCATGCTGCTGGTCAGCATCGAGAAGGCGTTCAACCATATCTGGAATGTCACCGAGCCGCGCAGGGGGCTGCAGCGGTTTCTGGTGTACTGGGGCGTACTCACGTGCGGTCCACCGCTGGTCGTCGGTGGCATCCTGATCAGTTCCTACCTGTTTTCACTGCCGCTGATGGCGGAAGTGGATACCTTCGGTGCGCGCGAAACGCTGCTGGGCTACCTGCCAATTCTGCTCAGCGCGGTGGGGTTCACGGTACTGTATGCAGCAGTGCCGAACTGCTACGTGCCGTTGCGCTATGCCTTCCTCGGCGGTCTCCTCACCACTGCCGCCTTCGAACTCGCAAAGCAGGTGTTCGCCTTCGCTGTCGCCAATTCGAACATGCAGCTCATCTACGGCACATTCGCCGCCGTGCCGCTGTTTCTCGCGTGGCTCTATCTCGTTTGGGCCTTGGTACTTTCGGGTGCCATCGTGGTGCGCACGTTGTCCCTGCCGCGGGATCCGCTGGATACCACAGACGAGCCGCTGCTCGTGTTGTGCGTACGCGTGTTGAAGCTCCTGAAGGAAGCGCATCGGCAGGGCCGTGCGGTGAACGAAGCCGAAATGGAGTCGGCAGTCGTCATGCGGTTCATCGATCGTGAACGCATCTTCCGGGTGCTGAACGCCATGGACCTGATCGCCCACGCGGACGAAGGCGGGCTCATGCTGGCGCGCGATCTGCGGGGCGTGACGCTGCTCGATCTCTATCTGCGTCTTCCCGAGAACGTCACCGTGGAGTCGATGGCCGGCGTCGACGATCTGCCAGCGGTCATGGAGCCGCTCAGAAGGTTCGCCCAGCAGAACATTGCTGTGCTGGCTCTGGATCTCGACGGCCTCATCGGCGGGAGTGAAACGTGATCCGTCGGCCGCTCGTCCTGTTAGCGCTGCTCGTTGCGGCGTGCGCGCCGCCCCCCGATTTCCGTCAGGCCGACGGCACCGCTGGCCACTACGCCCAGTGGCAAGGCAGGTGGGTCGTCATCAACTACTGGGCGGAGTGGTGCGCACCGTGTCGTCACGAGATACCGGAGCTCAATGCGTTGCACAAGATTCGCGACCAGGAAAGCGTCGCTGTCGTGGGCGTCAATTTCGACGGTCTCGAAGGTGAGCCGCTGAACGATCTCATCGGCCGCATGGGCATCGAGTTTCCGGTGATTGTCGGTGCGCCGCGGCTGCGCTGGGATTACCCGATGCCGTCGGTGCTGCCGACGACGGTGATCATCAATCCCGAAGGGCAGGTGGCCGCAACCCTGGTTGGGCCACAAACCCTCGAGTCGCTCCGAGCGGTGTGGTCAGCGCCCGAGCGGCCCGCAGGCAGCTAGCCCATAGTCCCGGCAACCGTTGGTCAGGCCGGGCAGCACGTCGTTCGACAACGTCTGCCAGCGTCCCCGGTACGCCCGAATGACGAGCTCGGGGTAGTTGAGTTTGCCGCGGCTGCCGTTGTAGCGCGCCAATGCATCGACGAGGTCGTTCCTCGAGACGGTCAAGTAGTGCGCCAGGATGGCCGATCCGTAGCGGATGTTGGTCTGGGTGTCGGTCAGGTTGTCCTGCGGCCGGCCGATTTCGTTGCGCCAGAAAGGCATCACCTGCATCAAACCCTGAGCGCCAGCGGAAGAGATCGCGAACCGATCGAATGCGCTTTCCACCTGCATGACGGCGAGGATCAAGTCGGCGTCGACGTCGTGGCGGACCGCTTCGCGGTAGACGGTCTTGAGGACGAGAGTTCGCTCTTCGGGGTCGCGCAGATAGCGGGCGAGCTTCGGGTCCGACGACATCAACCACACCTGGGCATCGAAGTGGTCACGCTGATCCGCGGAGTCGGCCATGCTGCGGGCAAGCAACGCGATGAGACCTGCGTCAGGCGTCGTATCGGCCCACGACGCCGGACTCAGACAAAGCAGGGTGATGAGGAGCCTGGCGGGTAGTGTCATCCCTTGACGGCGGCGATGTGCTCCGCGATGCGATCGACTTGAACCAGAAGGCTAGCAGCGTCGGCGCGGCTGCGGTACTCCACCTGCCCGGTTTTGAGATTCCGGTCACCCACGACCACGCGGTGCGGAATGCCGAGCAGATCGGCATCGGCAAATTTGACCCCGGGGCGCTCGTCGCGGTCGTCCAGCAACACTTCGTGACCAGCCGCTTCCAACTCCGCAGCGATTCGGTCGGCGGCGCGCCGGACTTCGTCTGATTTCGTGTAGTTGAGGCCGAGCACGTGGACCAGAAACGGTGCAACCGGCGTCGGCCAGACGATGCCGTCGTCATCGTGGCATTGCTCGATGATCGCACCGACGAGCCGCGTTACGCCCATACCGTAGCAGCCCATGATCAGCGTCTGGGTAGCACCGTCGCGGTCGAGAACGGTCGCGTTCAACGCCTCGCTGTATTTGCGACCGAGCTGGAAGATATGGCCCACCTCGATGCCCCGCGTGATGGACAACGTGCCGCGGCCATCCGGCGATGGATCGCCGTCGACGACGTTCCGCAGATCGACGATGCGGGTTGCGTCGAGCGCGGCATCGCGTCCCCAGTTGGCTCCCGTGTAGTGATAGCCATCGGCGTTGGCGCCGCAGACGAAGTCGGCCATTGCCGCCGCGGTTCGGTCGACGTAGACCGGTATCTCGAGGCCAACCGGTCCGAGCGAACCGGCGCCGCATCCGACGCTGGCGCGCAGCATCGTTTCGTTGGCAAACGTCACGGGCTGTAGTACGCCAGGCAGCTTTCGCGCCTTCACTTCGTTGAGCTCATGGTCACCGCGCAGTACCAGCGCCACGGGTCCCTCGATACCGGCGAGGACCAGGGTTTTCAGCGTCCGGCTCGGTTCGATCCCGAGGAACGCAGCCACGTCGCCGATCGAGTGCACGTTGGGGGTCGCGACCTTGGTCAGCGCAGCGGATGGCGTGGCTCTGGGTTCCTTTGGCGCGAGCGCCTCGGCTTCTTCCACGTTGGCGGCGTAGTCGCTGCCATTGCTGAACGCGATCCGATCTTCACCGGAGTTCGCCAGCACCTGGAACTCGTGTGACGTACTGCCACCGATGTTGCCGGTGTCCGCCAGCACGGCGCGAAAATCGAGCTGCATCCGATTGAGGATCCGACCATAGCAGGCATGCATTTCGCGGTAGGTCGCTGCGAAGCACTCCTCGTCGAGATGGAACGAGTAGCCGTCCTTCATCAGGAACTCCCGCGCGCGCATCACGCCGAAGCGTGGGCGGATCTCGTCGCGGAACTTGAAGTTGATCTGATACAGGTTGCACGGCAGCTGCTTGTAGCTCCTCACTTCCTTGCGCACGATGTCGGTGATCACCTCTTCGTGAGTAGGTCCCAGGCAGAAATCGCGTTCGTGCCGGTCCTTGAGGCGGAGCATGTCGGGTCCCATGGCTTCCCAGCGTCCGGATTCCAGCCAGAGTTCGGCGGGTTGCACGAATGGCATGAGCACTTCCTGCGCGCCGCTGCGGTTCAACTCGTCGCGAATGATTGCCTCGACTTTGCGCAGCACGCGCAAGCCCAGCGGCAGCCAGGTGTACATGCCCGCGGCCAGCCGCCGGATGAGGCCGGCGCGTAGCATCAGCCGATGGCTGGCTATCTCGGCGTCCGCCGGGGTTTCCTTCAATGTGGGAATCAGGAGCGCACTCGCTCGCATGGGCAGTTTGTCCTCACGACCGCGATGAAACACAGTCTACTTGTTCGCAACACCGTGCGGCGCGAAGCGTGCTCAGCGTAAACAGTAAAAAAAAGGCCGACTCAGTCGAGTCGGCCTTCGTTCGGAGCGATCGCGATGGATCAGCCGACCATTTCTTTCAACCGCTTCAGAGCGGTGACGCGGGCGCGGACCGTGGCCGGCTTGGCGCCGATCACGATCTCTTCGCCAGTCGCTGGGTTTCTACCCATTCTCTTCTTGGTGGCAGGGCGCTTCACGGCACGAACCTTCAGCAGACCCGGTAGTGTGAACTCGCCAACACCACGCTTGTTGATGTGACGAGCGATGAGAGACTCCAGCTCATCGATGACGCCGCCCACCTGCTTGCGAGTCAAGCCGGTGCCCATGGCGATCTCGTTGAGAATGCCATTCTTCGTCATCTTCTTGGTTACAGGCCCCTTGCTTGCCTTCGGAGCAGCCTTCTTCTTGGCGGCTGAACGCTTCGACTTGGTCTTACGCGCAGCAGCTTTTTTCTTGGCTTTTCGTGCTTTTTTCTTGGCAGGGGCTTTCTTCTTGGCGGGCGCCTTCCGCTTTGCGGGCGCCTTCTTCTTCTTGGCAGGAGACTTCTTTGCAGGAGCTTTCTTACGGGCCATTCGATTTCCCTATGCTGATTGAAATCAGGGTGGGCACATCGCCGTACTGCTCGATCGGATTGCCTCTCCCCGTCATATGAGGTCCTGATAAAACAGCGTTGATCGGGTCCCCAATGAGCGCGCTTTATACTGCATTGCATATGCGCTAGCAAGGCGTTTACACGGGTTTTACCAGTGTTTTCGCGTTCGCGATTCTGTATTCTTGCCGCCGCTCAAACTTGCCGAGGCTCCAAAACCAATCGAGATTGACCGATGCCGATCTACGAATACCAATGTCAGAAGTGCGATCACCAGTTCGAAACGATTCAGAAAGTGGCCGACGCGCCGCTCGAGAAGTGTCCCGAATGCGGCAAGCGTGCTTTGAAGAAACTCGTGTCGCGCGCTGCATTTCGATTGAAGGGTGGCGGCTGGTACGAAACCGATTTCAAATCGGGCGGAAAGAAGAACGTCGCCGGCGAAGAAAAGTCGTCCAGCAAGGACAAGACGGATGGTGGCGATGCCGCCAAGACCGCCACGGCCAGCGCATCGGAGAAGACCAAGGCGGAGCCTGCGAAGTCCAAGGGCAGTGCCTCCGCGGATTGACGATTCCCCTGGGAAAACCTGCGGTAAAACGCGTTTCCGTCCGTTAAGGTGTGATAGTCTGCGGCCCGCGCGGGGCGCGGCGCCGAGTTGCGGGCGTCACATGAACACAACAACTGGAAATCGATAGCATGCGCAGTCACTACTGCGGTGATCTGGATGCATCACACGTGGGTGCCGATGTGGAACTCGTCGGATGGGTGCACCGCCGCCGCGACCACGGGGGTGTGATCTTTCTCGACGTTCGCGACCGTGCCGGCATCGTCCAGGTCGTGTACGACCCGGACACTCAAGAGAGCTTTGCTACCGCCGACCGCGTCCGCAGCGAGTTCGTTCTGCGGATCAGAGGGCGCGTGCGACCGCGACCCGCCGGCACCGTGAATCCCGATATGAAGACCGGCGCCATCGAAGTCCTGGGAAAGGAACTCGAGATCCTCAACGCGGCGATCACGCCGCCGTTTCAGCTCGACGAGTACTCCGATGCCGGCGAGGACGTGCGGCTCAAGTATCGCTATCTGGACCTGCGTCGGCCCGAAATGCAGCAGCGGCTGATGATGCGCGCGCGCATCAACTCCGCTATCCGCCGCTACCTGGAAGACCAGGGCTTCATCGAGGTCGAAACACCGATTCTCACCCGGGCAACACCCGAGGGCGCGCGCGACTATCTGGTACCGAGTCGCACACACCCTGGGCAATTCTTCGCGCTGCCCCAGTCGCCGCAGCTGTTCAAGCAGCTGCTCATGATGGCGGGAATGGACCGCTACTATCAGATCGCGCGTTGCTTTCGTGACGAGGACCTGCGCGCCGACCGCCAGCCCGAATTCACGCAGATCGACATCGAGGCGTCGTTCGTCACCGAAAACGATGTCATGGCGTTGATCGAAGGCATGTTGAAGGCACTGTTCCGGGCCGTTCTCGGTGTCGAACTGCCGCAGTTTCCGGTGCTGGGC
>JBFKCZ010000021.1:0-13636 GCA_041620035.1 Pseudomonadales bacterium | reverse complement strand
AATCTGGTCTCCTACAGGTCATTTTGAAGCAAAGGTGAATGATTGTCTTCACAGCCAGATGGCTGTTCTTCAATCAAGGAGACGATCATGAAACGGTTCGGATACACCGCTATAGGGTTTTTCACTATTCTAGGATTCGCTGCTTCAGCGACGGCGGATGAAACTTTTCAGGCAAGGGTTGCGTACAACTCTGCCCAGTCCGCCACAGAAATTTATGAATCACTCAATCAGTCAATTCGTGACGCTTGCCAGGTTTATTACCGCAAGCACTCGACAACCAGCCTTTCAAATCGATTTGCGATAAGAAAGGATTGCCGGCGGCTACTGATGAATTCTGCAATGGAGAGCATCAATAGGCCCGAACTGATTGCTCTTCATAACCAATCCAAGCCAAGGCATGCGAGGTCGGCAGTCCTGCAAGCTGCCCGTCAATGATTCAACGAGGAGACTATTGATAAGGCCTCACAGTACTGGCGGCTCTTGTGCCGCCAGTACCCTTAGCCTGCGTTTTGGTCTACCCGGATTCGAAACCAGACATTCTCGAAGTGTCCTCGTTGGAGTCTGCGCTATCGGACACATGGGTGACGTTTCATACTCCGACGGGCGACCAAGGCCAGGAAACCTCAGGTCGCCGGGTCCCGGCACCATCTCAATCGATGGGCAAACAGGTACAGGCACAACACCGCGAATGCGCCATGCAAGACAACATCGACAAACAGTTCATCTGCGATCGCTAGCGCAACAGCAATGGCCAGGTGAAAGCTGAAGAGGATACCCAACACTGCACCAGCGGCCGTAAAGCTGTCCCTGTGAGGCCAGGTCCAGAAAACTGCACTGCCAACCGCCAGAGCCACAAACCCGTAATTCCAGGACCACAACACCGCGCTGGCGTTTCCGGCGTCGACAAGGAAGTCTGGCGCCGCAAACAGGGCAAACGCGCCAACGCTTTCGATGAGTAAATTCGCAACGAGAACAGCGGAATAGACTTTCTTCATGTTGTGAGGCCGTCAACTGGTCGAGGCCATTCTTAGCAGTAATGGCGCGATATGAACATGCGGAAATCCGAGCGGCCGTTACCGATTTCTGCTGGATGCTACTCATTCAGCGATTGTTGAGCTTCTATCTTTTGTCACCTAACGCCTGTTGAGCAGATACGGCTGCGCTCCTGATTCGCCTGTCTCTGTCGGTGGGGCAGCCCTGGGTTTCGCGACGAACATCGCTGGCCGTCCAGTGGCTTGTCTCGCCGCAGTGTGAGTCGCGTGCAGTTTCGAAACAAGTGGGTCCGAACGATCAAAGCTGATTCGTCGACTCCAGCCTTGGAACAACCTTCGACTGCGCACGTGAGGTATCCTTAGTTCAATGGTCACCAGTGAATGAAACATCGGCTGTGATGTGTCGCCATACCCACGCCCCGCCTGACGTGACCTGGCACCACCAGACGACCGTGGCAGGTCGCGCCTGCTGAAGACGATGAACGCGCGGCGAGGCAGACGACGGCCCGAACGCTTTGCGCGCGTCCGTCGCGCAGCGACGCTTACGGTCATCGCCTGGTTTGCAGTGACGATTGGAATCGTCGTCGCGCTGCGGTGGCTGGATCCACCCACGACCTCGTTCATGTTGATCGACCGCCTGGGCGCACTTGTGAGTGCTGAGCCCGCCTATGTGTTTCGGCACCGGTGGGTCGAGGGGTCCCAGATGTCGGCGACAATCAAGCTTGCGGTGATCGCGGCGGAGGATCAGCGGTTCCTGGATCACGGCGGATTCGATTTCGTGGAGATCGAACACGCCCTGTCTCAGCGCAGCCGCGGGGTTTCGATGCGGGGTGCCAGCACGATCACCCAGCAGACGGCGAAGAACCTGTTTCTGTGGCCGGGACAAAGCTGGTTGCGCAAGGGTCTGGAAGCGTACTTCACGATGCTCATCGAGGTGTGCTGGCCCAAGACGCGCGTTCTCGAGGTGTACCTGAATGTCGCGGAGTTCGGCCGCGGTGTGTTTGGGGTCGGCGCAGCGAGCGAACATTACTTCCGCCAGCCGGCGTCGCAACTGAATGGATCACAGAGCGCGCTGCTCGCCGCAGTGCTGCCGAACCCGATCCGGTACCGGATTCAGGCACCGTCGCCCTACGTACGTGAGCGGCAGGCGTGGATCTCGCAGCAGATGCGCGCACTCGGAGGGGAGCAATACGTGCGCGCGCTGGATGAGCGGTCGTGTTTGCCGTCGCGGGTGGGCGTAGCATGGTGCTGACAGGAATCAGCGGAGGTGAGGTTTGTCACGGATGCTGACGGGCGATGAAGTCGCTGCCTATCGCGCAGATGGAGCGGCGGTGCTTCGCGGGGTCGTGTCAGCCGACTGGATCGCGCTTATGCAATCGGCGGTGGATCGGATTCTGAATGCGCCGGGTGATGCCAGTGTGGAGTACACCCCTGCGGGAAATCCGGGCCGCTACTACGGCGACTTCTTCGTCTGGATGCGCGATGCCGACTTTCGTGCGTTCGCGTTCGACTCGCCGCTGCCATCGCTCGCAGCGCAGTTGCTGGGTTCCAGTCGCGTCTCGTTCTTCTACGATCAACTGCTCGTCAAAGAGCCGGGCACGCGCGAACCCACGCCGCCGCACCAGGATCTCCCGTACTGGCCGTTGCGCGGCGCGGACATCCTGTCGATCTGGGTGCCCTTTGATCCGGTGCGGGAAGATTCGGGCATCGTGCAATACCTGCAGGGCTCCCATCGCTGGGGACAGATGTACGCGCCAGCCGCGTTTGGCCAGAACACGGGTTTCCAGCAGATCTATGAAAAGGCGGGCTTCACGCCGATGCCACCGATGGCCGAGTTGACGGCGAATGCGCGCGTGTTGAGCTGGGAACTCGAGCCGGGCGATGCGGTGGTCCATCACCCGTTGACGGTTCACTTCTCAGAGGGGAACACCAACCTGCGATTGCGGCGCCGCGCCCTGGCATTGCGCTATCTGGGCGATGACGCCTGCTTCGATGCGCGCCCCGGAACCTTCCTCGAGAACCCCAAGGTGCGCGCGTTGTTCGCGTCGGCGGATCTACTGCGCTTCGATGACGGTGAGCCGATGATCAACGAAGCCTTTCCAGTAGTCTGGCCTGTCACGAAGCGATTTGATTGAAGCCATCGACCCGCGTCTCCAACTGGCGCGCCACCCGCAGCAGTGTCAGCTCGTCACCAAATCGGCCCACGAGCTGGATGCCGATGGGCAGGTTCTGTGCATTGCGGTGCAGTGGCAGTGAGATCGCCGGCTGGCCGGTTGCGTTGTACAGACTCGTGAAGCCCCAGAACTTGCGGAACCGCTCGTTGTATAACGCAGTGTCTTCGCTCTTTGGATCCAGCCAGCCGATCGGCACAGGCGGTGAGATGAGCGTGGGGCTCAGGATGACGTCGAAGCGGGTCATGAATTCGGCGAGTGTGCGTCCGGTGCGATGAATCACCTGTACGGCGTTCGCGTACTGATCCGCGCGTAGCGAGTGTCCAACCTGAAAGGCCAGACGCGTGACTGGCTCGATGTCCTCGGCACCGATTTCCCGCCCGAGCTTTGCAGCCTGTGCATCGAGGCTTTGGGCAACGTTTGCAGCAATAAGCGTATACGTCGAGCTGCCGAACACGGCGCGATCGAAAGCCGGCGCCGCAGCCTCCACGTGATGCCCCAATGCCTCCAGCAGCGCAATGGCTTTGTCCATCGCGGCCGCGCAATCGGCATGCAGATCGGCACCGGTGATGGGTGCATAGTCCACGGCGATGCGCAGCGGATTGGGATCGGTCAGGTGATCGCGCAGGTAGTTGCCATCAAATGGAGGCGCGCAATAGGGATCACCCGCGGCGTAGCCATGGCTGATGTCGAGAAAAGCGGCGCTGTCGCGCACGCTACGCGTCACCACGTGGCCGATCGACATGCTGCCCCAACCTTCGCCAACGTCTGGACCGAGGGGCGTGCGCGCCCGGGTGGGTTTCAGGCCGACCAGGCCGCAGCAGGATGCAGGTATGCGAATAGAGCCGCCACCATCGGTAGCGTGTGCGGCTGGCAGCCACCCCGCTGCAACGGCAGCACCGGCGCCGCCGCTCGAACCACCTGGCGTGTATTGGGTGTTCCATGGATTGCGGCAGGTGCCGAGCAGCGCGCCTTCCGTGGTTGCAGCCAGGCCCACTTCAGGGGTGTTCGTCTTGCCATAGATCACGAGGCCCGCGCGACGGTAGCGCGCCACAATCTCGGCGTCGTGTTGGGCTACTTCGTTGGCGTACAGACGACTTCCCCGCGTGCTCGGTGCGCCCTTCACGTCGGTGAGTTCCTTGATCAGAAATGGCACACCCGCGAGCGGTGATTCGGGCAGTTTGCCCTTGGCGGCCGCACGGGCTTCGTCGTAGAGGTTTCGCACGACGGCGTTGATCGCGTCATTGCCGGCATCCGTGCGCGCGATGGCCTCCTCGAGTAACTCCGCGGCGCTCGCCTTGCGCGCTTTCACTAGCGCTGCCAGCCCCACGGCGTCGTGCTGTACGTACTCGCTCATTGCGCAGGCTCCCTGTGATGATTTGATTGCGCTGAAGGCAGAACTTACTCCATTCCGGACACTGACATAGACCTGCCGACCAGCATCTACACCGCGACCAAAAGATCCAACGACATAGACGCCGATGACCTACTGCTGTTGAGAGATTGGATGCCTGCTCCTTCACCCTCATGGATTGGCACGATTTGCCGACCAGTTCGGAGATCGCTTTATTCGGATCGAGTCCATTTCAAAAGCCGGTGACGGCACGTTGAGATCGCTTGAACTACTCAATGACGCCGTCCGCGCTGCGGTCAACGGCTTCGAGGGAAGAAGGGTCACCGCGTTGTATGAGTCGAATGTCGCCGATGCAAATGAGGAGTGCATCCTTGTGTGCATCTTCGGGCTGCACGGGGTTGCACGACACTGACGTCGTCTGCATTGAGTATGTTCTAACCCGTTGATTTTATTGCAAGATAGTTCAGTGTGCTTCAGAGGTGGAGAGTTTCGAGCCCCGTCCGCTCCGCCAATTTCCACGACGAATTTACTTCTCCGACGTTATCGTTGCGTAGTCGCGATTCCAGGGCCGGCGCGGGACTGATGCCAAAGCCTGCTGCTACACTCGCTGCGTTCGCGTGAGGAGGGGTCCGTCATGCACCGTCATTTGCCATGGGCCACCGCCCTGGTTCTGCTGGCGCTCTCGCTGCCGGCGCGTGCCGGGTTGATGCCGCCACCGCTCGCAACATCCGACTACGCCGAACTTCGCAGTGAGATGCTCCAGCGCATTCCCACTTACGCACCGGGCTGGACGAATCACGCGGGCAGCGACCCCGGCGTCACACTGCTCGAGCTGTTCGCATTCGTCGTCGAAGGCTTGAGTGCGAAGGTATTCGAAGACGGCCTGATCGATCCCCGGCTCTGGCTCGATTTCGATGCCCAGGACGACGCGACGATGGGAGCCATCGCCTACACCTTGCTCGATGCCGCGTACCTCGCACGCTACAAGGAGGATCTGCGCGGCGACGACTGGCTGCTCGTCCAGGGAATCGACCCCCAGTGGACCTACGCACAGTTGCGTGAAGCATCCATCCTGGCTGTTCCGGAGCCGGGCACGCTCGGCCTGCTGGTCGCGGGGTTGCTGGTGCTGGGAATGCGGCGATGGCATTCGTCACGAGTTGCTCCGCCGTCGCCTGGCCGGCGCAGTGCCATCACCGTCACGCGGGAGATTTAGTCGCTCGCGTCGTTCGCATCGAACTTTTCCGCCTTGTGGGCCGTTGCAATTGCGCCGCAATGAAACTGCCGTGTCGGTTCGTCGGCACGAACCATGCGACGTTGTCATCACAGCCTCGGCACTGGCCTGGCCTCGAACTGACTGCCAACATGCGATCGCTGGCCGTTCGGCCACGATGACGGGAGGTACCGCAGGTGCAAGCGACGAAGGGGATCACGGGAGGTTGCCTCTGCGGCGCCGTCCGTATCGAGGCAACGGGCCCCCCGCGTCGGGTGACGCACTGTCACTGCGAAATGTGCCGCCGCGCAACGGGCGCAGTGGTGGGGACGTTTGCCACCTGGGAGACGGAGAGTATTCGCTTCATTGGCAACCTCGCGCGTTACGACTCCAGCAGTGTCGGGTGGCGGGGCTTCTGTTCGCGTTGCGGAAGCAGCGTATGTTTTGGCTACAAGCCACGCCCCGAACGCATCTACGTGGCGGTCGGCATACTCGATGATCCGGACGCGTTTCCCGCCGGTTATCACGATCATCGCGAGTCGCGCATCGAATGGCTGCATCTCGACGATGAGTTGCCGGACGCCGCGGATTTCAAACCGTCAGACAGATGACCGAGTCCCAAATTCATCGTTGGTGATTTCGAGGTAATGGACGAAACCGGCAAGTTCCAGGGCTTGTCTCTCAGTGGATGCGCCTCAGCGGATGATGGCGAGACACCGTTGCACAAGCGACGCTCGAATTCGAGGGCAGCCCGGTGATGGCGAAAGTCGACCTGCTGGCGCTCGCCTGCGCCGGGGTGCCCGAAGCAGTACACTGCCTCTCTCGTACGCCAAAGGGGGAGGGCGATGAGCAAGATTCCGCGCGACCGTGACAACGACTACACCCGGGAGGCGGCCGCCGAGCGGCAGCGTTTCATCACGGCGCAAACCGGCGCAAAGCTGGACCACCTCACCCGCTACTCGATCGATCCAGCGGTTCTCACCGGCAACATCGAACATTTCACCGGCGTCGTGCAGATGCCCATCGGTTTCGCCGGCCCGCTGCGCGTAAACGGCGAGCATGCCCAGGGTGAGTTCTACGTACCGCTGGCGACCACGGAGGGAACGCTGGTCGCTAGCTACAACCGCGGCATGCGACTCGCGCGTGCGGCGGGCGGCGTCATGACGACAGTCGTCGACGATGCCATGCAGCGGGCACCCGTCTTCAAGTTCGACGATGCACGCCAGGCGCGCGATTTCGGCGGCTGGGTCGCTGAGCACTTCGCAGAGATCAAGGCTGCAGCGGAGACCACTACCAAGAGCGGCAAGCTGCGGGATATCGAACAGTATCCGGCCAGCCGAATGATGTATCTGCGCTTCAACTTCACCACGGGCGACGCAGGTGGTCAGAACATGGTTGGCAAGGCCACCCTTGCCGCCTGCCACTGGATCGCGGCCAACTACGGTGCTGGCACCTACTCCCTGTCGGGCAACATGGATACCGACAAGAAACACTCGGCGGTCAACGCCATGCATTGCCGCGGCAAGAAGGTAATCGCCGAGATCACGCTGCCGCGGCAGGTGCTCGAAGAGCACATGCGAGTGACACCCGAGCGGATGTTCGCCCAGCGTCAGACTTCGCAGTTGGGCACGATGCTTGCCGGCGCGGTGTTCAACACGGTGCACCCGGCGAACGGCATCGCGTCGCTGTTCATCGCCACCGGCCAGGACGAAGCGAATGTCGCCGAGGCCCACGCGGGCTTCACTTATGCCGAAGTCACCGAGCAGGGCGATTACTACTATTCGCTCACGCTACCCGCGCTCATCGTCGCTTCGTACGGCGGTGGCACCGGCCTGCCGACGCAGCGGGAATGTCTGGAAGTGCTCGGCTGCTACGGTAGCGGGAGAGTCCGCAAGCTGGCGGAGATCGTCGCCGCCACGGTGCTTTGTGGCGAACTTTCGTTGTCGGCTGCCGTAGTCTCGGAGGAGTGGGTCAGCAGCCACGAGGCGCTTGGCCGCAACCGCTGACCTCGAGTGCTCGTACAGGCGCCTTACGCTCGAGGCGCGGTGAGCGAGGATCGAAGTATGACGGTGCTTGTCGAAGTGCGTTCACGACTTGCATGCGCGCGTCGGCTATGTCGGCAGGCGCTGCGCCAAACAGACGACGCTACGAATACTTCAGCAGGTTTTCTGCCGTGGCCGAACGATCACTTCTTGGTTGTCCACGACCCCCCAATCAGACATGCACCGCCGCCCCTCGACTGCTGGTAACCTAATGGCCATCCCCCCCAACAGAGAGTCGCCGTGAAAGCCGCCATATTCGAGAAAGCGAACAAGCCCCTCACCATCGAAGACGTGGACATCATCGACCCGCGGCCGGGCGAGGTGCTGGTGCGGACGAGTTGCAGCGGTGTCTGTCACTCCGACCTGCACTTCATCGACGGTCTCTGGCAGCTGCCGATGGCGTGCGTGCTCGGTCACGAGGCGGCGGGAATCGTTGAAGCCGTCGGCGAGGGTGTTTCATACGTCGTACCCGGTGACCGGGTGATCATGAGCTTCCGGCCGTTCTGCGGTAAGTGCTACTACTGCCTCGGTGGCCGTCCCAACCTGTGCAGCAGCCCGGAGCACGGTCAGCAGTCGGCGTCGCGGCTGACGTGGAAGGGCAAACCGATCCTGCAGTTTGCGAACGTGGGTTCGTTCGCCGAGATGATGGTGACGTCCGAGAACGGTGTCGTGAAGATTCCCGAGAACATGCCGATGGCCGAGGCCGCACTCATCGGTTGCGGTGTGATGACAGGCGTCGGGGCCGCGCTGTACACCGCGAACGTACCGGGCGGTGCCACGGTGGCCGTCATCGGCTGTGGCGGCATCGGCCTCAACATCATTCAGGGTTGCCGCATCGCGGGTGCGGCGCGGATCATCGCGATCGACATCGTCGATTCGAAGCTCGAACTCGCGAAGCGCTTCGGCGCCACGCATACGATCAATTCGAAACAACAGGACGATCTCGACGGCGCGATTCGGGAGCTCACGCAAGGCATGGGTGTCGAGTACGCCTTCGAGGCGATCGGTGTGCCCGCTGCAGCGACGCAAGCGTTCAACATCACGCGCGCCGGTGGCACCACGGTCGTGGTCGGCATGCATCCCATGGGTTCGTCGATCAGCGTACCGGGGCCTGCGTTCCTGCAGGAGAAGAAGCTGATCGGTTGTATGTACGGCTCGACGCGTTTTCGCGAGCACATGCCGAAACTGATCGACCTGTTCCTGCAGGGCAAACTCGACCTCACGAGCCTCGTGTCGCGGCGCCTGAAGCTCGGCGACGTGAACGAAGCCTTCCGTGCGATGAAGGCGGGCGAAGTGGCGCGTTCGGTGCTGGAGCTGTCGAACTGAGCGCGTCGCCGACTGGGTCGGTCGTGTCGGTTTTCGTTCGGCGCCTACCTGCCCAATTCGAACTGGGGGATCAGGACTGCACCGCGCCGTTCGAAAGTGACTCGCACCGGCCTGCCGATCGACACCTCCTCGGGTGAGCAACCGATCACGTTCGCCATCAGGGTGGGACCTTCATCGAGGGTGACGAGGGCGACGACGTAGGGGACATCTCCTTCGAATGCAGCCGAGACCGCGCGCCGGATGATGGTGAAACTCTTGATGCGGCCGGTGCCCGCTGCATCGATCCAAGCAAGCGATCGCGAACCGCACGCGCTGCACAGGAGTCGAGGGTAGAACTGCGTATGTCGACAGTCGCCGCAGCGTTGCACCCGCAGCACGCCCTCCGCGCAGCCGTCGTAGAACGTTCGCGTCGATGCGGTTGCTATGGGCGCGGGCCTTTCCATCAGCGTCCCGGATGATTGGCGAGAATCAGCGAGCAGTGGCTCGAGAGGATTCCGCCCTGGGCGTGCAGAAGAGCGGTCTCAGCTCCCGCAACCTGACGCTCACCGGCGGCACCGCGCAGTTGGGCAACCGCTTCGGTGAGCGCGAACATCGAGCCGGGATTGCCGGGATGACAGTGCGAGAGCAGGCCGCCGTGGGTATTCATCGGCAGCTTGCCGCCGATCGTGGTGTGGCCTTCCGCCACGAAATCTCCGGCCTCGCCGCGGCCGCAGAAGCCCAGATCTTCCAGCTCGATCAGCACTACGGGGGTGAAGCAGTCGTACAGTTCGACGAAGTCGATGTCGGCGGGGCCCACGCCCGCCATGGCGTAGGCGCGTTCGCCCGCCTGCTGGGCGAAGGAGTGCGTCAAGCTCACGGCCTGGCTGATGTGCTCGTGACCGTGACCTTCACCGGCGCCGAGGAGGAAGACCGGTGGATGCGGGAAGTCGCGTGCTCTTTCGGCACTCGTCAGCACGATGGCGGCGCCGCCGTCGGAGACGAGGGAGCAGTCGAGCAGTCGAAGCGGATCGGCGATCAGGCGGCTGGCAAGTACATCGGCGATGGTGATCGGATCGCGCATCTGCGCGCCGGGGTGCAATGCCGCGTGGCGTCGCGCGGCCACCGCTACCGCGGCGAAGTGCTCGGGTTTTGCCGCGTATTCGTGCAGGTACGCCTGCGCGATCAGCGCGTAGTAACCCGGCACGGTCGAGCCATAGGGCGTTTCGAACTGCGGATGACCGGACGACGACTGCATCACCATCGCCTGCTCGCGACTCAAGCCGCTGCGCAGGCTGTCGGCCATCGAGATGAGGACGGTGTCGCACACGCCGTGCACGATCGCCATGGCTGCCTGGTACAGCACGGCAAACGTGGTTGCACCACCGGCGCCCGCGCTGACGCAGTACTTGGGAAAGATCTGCAGGTACTCCGCCATGGCTTCGGCGTGGTACATGTGCGGCTCGGCCATGCTGTTGCAGGTGACGAGTCCGTCGACGGCACTCTTGTCGATGCCCGCGTCGGCGAGCGCGCGCAGCGCCGCATCGATGCACAGTTGTGTTGCCGTCATATCGGGCACACGGCCGACGGCGGTGTCTGCAGCGCCGACGATGGCCACGCGACCGCGCAGGCTGCTCATCGTTCGAAGCGAATCACGGCGCGTCCCGGTGCGATCACTTCGTCGCGCTCGTTCTTCACGAACAGCGCCACCTCGACGCTGCCATCGGGGGCGATCGATTCGACCGTGCCGCCGGCCGTCAGGGTTTCGCCGACGTACGCGGCCTGACGGTTCGAGTACTGAATCTTGACCAGCCGGCCCGTGCCATCGATCCAGTCATCGACGCACTGCGCCATCCAATCGCCCATCAGCGGGCCCGCGATCACCAGTCCCGGATAGCCTTCGACGTCGGTCGCATAGGGCAGATCGAAATGAATGCGATGCGCATTCCACAGGGCCGCGTTGTAGAAGAAGAGCTGAATCTCGTCGGGCTTGTGGTGCTGCTCGGGCAGCGCATCTCCAACAGCCGCTGCGCGCGCAGTCATCGCAGGATCCTCGTCGTAGTTTCACGCAGCACCGGGGTGCCATCCTGCCGCGTCACTTCGAGCACGACTTCGTAGAAGATGAGCGGCCCGGAGCGCCCCTGCTTCTCGTAGATGTCGGTCAGCGTGCGCGTGCCAACGAGCACATCGCCGGCACGAATGCGGCCGAAGTACTCCACCTCGAGCCCGCCGGCCATCGCCCGTTCCAGGGGAAACTTGGGCAAGAGCGCATCGATCGACACACCATCCGGCGTCAGTGCATCGCGCTCGACGACGTCCCAGAAGAGCGCGATGTGGTACAGCGGCGGTGCTTCGTCGCCATCGAGATAGGCGCGGCGGCGCTGCCCGGTGGCAATCGAATACTTGCGGATGTCGCGGCGGGTCACCACCTCGGTGCGGGGTGCGCCCGAACGGCCGATGTTGGCGAGCAACTCGGGTGTCAGCAGGCCACTCATACCTGGCGATCCCGGTTCGACCAGTAGGGTTTTCGCAGGTCGCGCTTCAGAATCTTGCCCGTGGGCGCCTTCGGCAGGCTGGTGACGAAGTCGACCGACTTAGGCTTCTGATACGACGCGAGATGCTGGCGGGCGACGGCGATGATCTCCTGCTCCGTTGCAGTGTGACCCGGTTTCATGACGACCACCGCCTTGACCGCTTCGCCCCACTCGTCGTCGGGCACGCCGATGACGGCCACTTCGAGTACGCCGGGGTGTTTGTAGATCGCGGCTTCCACCTGAGTCGAGTAGATGTTCTCGCCACCGGAAATGATCATGTCCTTGGCGCGGTCGACGATGAAGATGTAACCGTCGCGATCCCAGGTGGCGACATCGCCGGTCCACATCCAGCCGTCCTTGAGCGTCTCGGCGGTGAGATCGTCGCGGCGCCAGTAACCGAGCATGTTGGCTTCCGACTGCACGACGATCTCGCCGGTGCTGCTGCCATCCTTCGGCACATCGACACCGCGCTCGTCGACCACGCGTACGCGCGTGACGAAACCTTCGCGGCCGCACGATCCCAACCGCTCGGGATGATCGCCATCCACGGCACGCCGATGATCTTCCTGCGAAAGGAACGTCATCGTCATGCCTTCGGTCTGGCCGTAACCTTGAATGAGTGTGCAGGGGAAAGCCTCGAGTGCGGCTTTCACTACGCTCGCGCCCATCGGGCCGCCACCGTACTGGATGTTGCGCAGACTCGACAGATCGTAGTCGGCGAAGTTCTCTACAGCCATCATCCAGTTCAGCATCGTCGTGATACCGAGGAACGCCGAGACGTGTTCGCGCGCAATCACCTCGAGTGCTTCCTTGGCATCGAAATTCATCAACACGACCGGACATCCGTGCGCCATGTAGTTGATGGCGAGCGCCACCGGGATATGGAACATCTGTCCCGTCAGCATGTACACATCGCTCGGCACGATGCGCTCCGCGACGGTCTGATTCAACATGCCCATGTACAGCGAGCGGTGAGAGTGCAGGGCACCCTTCGACAAGCCCGTCGTACCGCCCGTGTAGAGAATGAGCACGGGGTCGTCGCCGCCTACGGTGCTCGAAGCGGCCGGTTCGGCGGCTGTCGCGGATGCAACGAGCCGATCGAAGCTGCCCTCGCCGCCGGCGCCGAACTCGAAGCGATGAGCGATGGCTTTCCCGATTGCATCGGCCTCCGTGCGGAACTCGGCCGAAGTCACGAGCACCTTGGGTTCACCATCTTCGACGATGCGCGCAAGTTCGGGTGCTGCGAGCCGCCAGTTGAGCGGCTGCGCGATCATGCCGACCCGTGCGCACGCGAAATAGACTTCCAGGTACTCGATCGCGTTCTTGGCGAGAATCGCAACGCGATCGCCCTTGGCGAGACCCAGCGTCAGAAGGGCATTACCGAGCCGTCGGACCCGATCGTCCAACGCGCCGAATGTCACGCGCCGACCCGACGGCACGTCTACGAGGGCGAGTCGTGCGGGTTCGAGCGCGGCCCACTTTGCTGGGATCAAGCCCAGGTTCATCGTGCGATCAGCGCTTGAACTTCACGCCGCCCTCGATGCCGAAGGTGCGCGGCGCACCGTAGTACGACATCGTCCACAGGTTCGCCACGGGCAGCTCGCCGATGCGGTACTCCTCGTCGGTGAGATTCTGGCCGAAGGCGCGTACGAAATAGCGGTCGTCGGCGGCCGTGAACGTCACGCTGAAGTTCAAGAGCGTACGGTCGTCGGTGACGCCGTCGAATGCTTCGCCGACGTTCGAGTAGACGAATACGGCTTCATCTTCGTAGTTGGCATTCAGGTTGTAGACCATCTCGCCGGTACCGAGACCGTGCCGGTAGATGAAATCCAGACCCCACTGGAACTCGGGCGCGCGGTTGACGTCGCGACCGGACAGATTGATGTCGGTGATACCGTCGAAATCGGTGTCGGCCTGGAACTTCTCGTACTCAGAGTCGAGGTAGCCCACGTTGGCCCGCAGCATCAGGTTGTCGGTGAGAAGAGCGGTCGCTTCGACTTCGAGCCCCATGACCGTGACCTCCGCTGCGTT
>JBFKCZ010000020.1:0-13668 GCA_041620035.1 Pseudomonadales bacterium | reverse complement strand
GATTGCGAACTCGTCACCGCCGATCCGTGCGATCAGGTTTTCTTCCGGCAATGCGTCTCGCAGCCGCCGCCCCAGTACCGTGAGCACCGCGTCGCCCGTCCCGTGGCCGAGGGTGTCGTTGACTTCTTTGAAGCGATCGAGATCCAGCATGAACAGTGCGGCCGCGCGCTCGCCCGTGAGAGATTCGAGCGCTTCTGCGAGCATGACGCGGTTGGGTAGTCCCGTCAGGGAATCGTGCGTGGCCTGGTGCTCGAGCAGCGCCTGCTGGCGCTTTCGATCCGTCACGTCGCGGACGATCACGGTGAGCAGTGTTTCTTCGGCATCGGTGACAGTGGTGATGGATAGCTCGAGTGGCAACGGACCGCGCCCGGTGTCGATTTCGATTTCGATGCGTTCGCCGCCGGTGCGATGCTCTTCGCCATCGTGCGTGCGCCGCAGTTCGACGCCAGGCAGCAGTTCGAGCAGATGTTTTCCGCGCAGGCCCTCGCGGCTGCAGTCGAACAGCCGTGCCGCGGACTCGTTCGCATCGCGGACGACACCATCGGCCGCGCACACGAAGATGCCGTCGATGCTGCCTGCCAGCACACCGGAAATCAGTGCGTCGCGGCGCTTGAGACGTATGCCGTTCCAGATCGCGCGGAGGGACTGCTGGCGCGCCTCGAGGGCCACCGCCAGTCCGGCGAACAGCGTGAACGCAAAGACCAGGGGCATCACTGGAAGAATCGTGTTGGCGAGCGAGTGCAGCGCGAACGACGTACCGAGCGCCAGCGCGACACCCGCGAAGCCGAACGTGAGTCCCCGGTGGGCGGGCGAGGCACCCAGCGCCGGCAGCAACAGCAGCACCAGCAGGCCCGAGACCACGGCAATCCATGCCGGCAGATGAATCGGCAGATGCGCGTCGAGGGTCTGATAGGCCAGAGCCTGGACGACCACGCCAGGCAAGGCGCGATGAACGGGCACGGGCAGTATGTCGCCGAGTTCGAGCGCGGTTGCACCGACGAACACGACGCGATCGGCGAATGACGCGGCCTCGATGCGGCCCTCGATCACGTCCACGTACGAAACACGCTGGAAGGCGCCTGGAGAAATACCATAGTCGATGGGATAGGTCTCGCCGGGCTTGAACTCGAAGTCCGGACGTAACTGCGCGACCGCCGACACCAACCGTGTCGCGTGTGAAGTATCGGCATGCACGATGCTGCGCACGACGCCGTCAGCGCCTGGCGCGACGTTGACGAGACCTGCGTCGGCATGGACGAGCAGTGCATCGAGTGGCTGGGTCAGCACATACCCGTCCGGATTGCCGGCGGCAGCGGGCTGCCAGAACGCCGGCAACACGAACGGATAGGCGCGTTGCGCGAGCGCCTCCGCCATGGCGGCGTCAGCCGTCGGGTCGGGCGAGGGGACGCTGAAATCGACGTCGAAGAACACCGATCGGGGATGGGAGGCGTTGAGGCGCTCGATCAGCTCGGCGTGAACGTGCCGCGACCAAGGCCACTGCTTCAGTTCGTGGAGGCTCTTCGCGTCGATCTCGACGATGACGAGGTCAGTGGCCGGCGTGCTCTGAAGCTGCCGATACCGTTCGTCGAGCCACGCATTCTCGAGCGGTTGCAGCGCGCCGCTGATGTGAGCTGTCAGGACGGCGACAGCGGCGAGGCCGACGCCGATGCGAGATTCGATACCACGGCGCATGCCGATTTATCCCGTTCTTGCGCGTCGGTTCAGAGCAGCCCGCCCACGGTGGGCAGCGGCGCGACGATTGGATTCACCGGATCGAGTAGCGGCGTCGAGCCCACGCTCGCGGCGGGATCCACGATCGGTGCCAGCGTGGCCTCGACGAGCGGCTCGATGGTTGGCATCGGCACCTCGATCATCACGGGCGTCACGACCGGATCGACGACGACGGTGGTGACGGTGGCGACGGTTCCAGTCGTGACTTCGACGGTTGACTCGACCACGCTCCCCACGGCCGTCGTCGTGCCGGTGGTGGCTGTCGTCACGCTCTCGGTAGTTGTCGCCAGCACCGTGGTTGTCCCGCCGACGGGATCGCTCACGCCGTTGGTCAAGGTTTGCACGGTGTCCGTGGTGCCCACCAAATGTTTGCCGTCGGGGGTGTCGGATCGTTCGGCTGCGTCCGATTTCACATGCGATTCGGTGAGCTGCACGCCGCCCTGGGTTCGCTCGAACTTGAGCTCGCGCAGCTGGCCATCGCGGCCGGCGAATGCAACATCGCCCGGCGCGAGCAGTATGCGCTGGCTGCCGTCGACGCTGGTCACGAGCAGCGAGCCTTCGTGCAGTGCAACCGTTGCGCCCGAGTCTTCCACGAGCACGTTGAATGTGGTGCCTTTGACCACCGAAACGAGAAACGGGGTGTCGACCTGAAAGTGCGTGACACTGCCTTTCTTGACGCTGAAGAGCGCGGCTCCGGTGCGCTGCAGCACGCGTTGAATCACGCTCGTGTCGCTCGACTCGGGCGCCACGATTCGCATGACCGTGTTCGGCGACACCTCGATGAGGCTGCTCGGCAGTGTGAATGCCGCACTGTCGGCCACGCCCGTGACCACCTCGAGGGGCAATGCGTATTCGTGGCCCAGCTTGACCAGGCTCACCGGCTGAGCCCGCTCACCACCCACCTCGAAGATCGCCGGGGAACCGGTGAGTTTGCTCAGCAATGCGGTGGGTGCGGCGAACGCGGTGGCGCAGCTGATCAGTGCGGCGACACCGGCCAGCAGCGCGGATACCCGCAAGGAGCGTTCCGGTGTCGAACGAAGCGGTGAATTGGCGTGCATGGTCGTCGAATCCGATGTCTCTCGTAGGTGTCGATGGTCATCCACGCCGGTTGAATCGAATGTGCGCCGCATCTCAGTTCCCGAGCGGCGGATGTTCGGCATTGTCCGAATGGCGCCGATTCTTGTAAGTGAAGTCGGGAAGCGGGCAGACGTCTCAAAACGTGCGGGGCGATCGACGCACCATAGGAACCCAAGGGACGACCGGGCCTCCACATGACGCGATGGTTGACACTGCTAATCGGGCTTTCGATCACACCGGCGGCCATGGGCGAGCGCGAACGGCTCGCCGGTGCCGTCTTCGAGGGCGTGACCCCTTACACGACGGAAGCGCTCCTCAGCTCGTATCGCGACAACCTCGGCGCCGTTCTCGACGAAGTCGTGCGTCAGCGGATCGCGCATTCGATCGTCCGCCTGTACACCTCGGATGGGTATCTCGAGCCAACCGTGGTCACCGCGGTACATCCTCGTTCCGGGATCCTCGCCGTCGCGGTGCGGGAACCGGTCGTGGCGCAGGTGAGCGTCGCTGGCGAGGAACACATCGTCGATCCCCGCTTCTGGGAGGAGGTCGAGCTGCTGAAGAGCGAGCGACCTCTGCGTGAAGCGTCGTTTCAGACGTGGCTGAAGCAATTGAATGGTGTGGTGCGTACACCTGTCACGGGATCGATCGTACGTGCGGGACGCGGTCGCCACGAGCACGTCGCGCGCCTCCAGGTAGCGCCCAGCCGATGGAGCGGCTACGTGCACGTCGACAATCGCGCTCCGGAGGTACTGGGGTACGAGTTGTTTCAGAGTCAGCTGGCCTATCGATTTGCCGACCCGCGTGCCGGCACGGTGAGCTTCTCCGGTGCGGTGGCACTCGATCAGGATCGACTGCGCTTCGTCGCGGCGAATGGCAGTCATGAACTGCGACCGGCCGGTACCGCTGCGGTATGGGGCCTGTCGCGATCGGAGTCGCGGCTCCCCAATGTCGACGACACGCGCCATGACTACGACCGGATGCGCGCCACGCTCGGGGTCCAGCAATCGCTGTATCGGATGGCGCGCCTGCGCGTCGATGGGTTCGCCAACCTCACGCGGTATGACGTCGATCAGCATGACCAGACCGGTACGCTGGTGCGCGACGACCGGGTGCGGTCGGCCGATGTGGGTGTGACGTGGTCAGGCGTCTCCTCGGCGTCGCGCCGGCACGATCTCACGGCGCGCGTTACCCGGGGTCTCGACGTCATGGGCGCGCGCCTGACGGCCACGCCTGGCCGCGACACCGCGCTCGATTACCTGCGTACAGATCTGAGCTACCGGCTCGTCCAGCAGTTCGGCGAGGCGTGGTTGCTGCAGTTCACGGCACAGGCGCAGTTGACCAGCGATGAACTCCCGACGTCCGAGCAATTCCTGATTGGCGGGCGTCAGCTTGGCGGCGCATTCGATCCTGCGAGCGTTGCGGGAGACGAAGGCTTTGGCGGGCGACTCGAAGGCGCGCGCACGCTGCCAGCCACGCGCTTCCTGGAGCGGCTGCAGGCCTACGGCTACTACGACTACGGTTTCTCCGACTCCAACAGCGAAGCAGGTAAGTCGGATGAGGGTTCCTCAGTAGGGGCCGGTGTTCGTTTCGGTCGCGTACGCCTGGCGGGGTCGTTGGAAGTCGCTGTGCCGATCGAGAAGCCGCGCACCAACCCCCTGGCGGATTCGGGCACGCGGGTCTTCTTCACGCTGACATCGCGATTCCCGTAACCCTAAAGCCCGCACCGTCAGATGTGCAGCGCGCGTCCGTAGGCGGCGAGCACGGACTCGTGCATCGCCTCGGACAAGGTCGGATGCGGAAACACGGTCTGCATCAGCTCGGCTTCAGTCGTCTCGCAGGTCATCGCGATCGCGAATCCCTGAATCAGTTCGGTGACGCCAGGGCCGACGAGATGTGCACCCAGCAACTCTCCCGTGCGGGCATCGAATACCGTTTTGACGAGACCGTTGGTGTCACCGAGTGCAACCGCCTTGCCGTTGCCGACCAGCGGAAATCGGCCCACACGCAATTCGCGACCGCCGGCCGATGCAGCCTGTTCGGTGAGGCCGATACTGGCGACCTGGGGGTATGCGTAGGTGCAGGCGGGGATGCGCGTGCGGGCGAGCGGGTGCACGGGTTCGCCGGCGATGTGATCGACCGCGATGACGCCTTCGTGGCTGGCCTTATGCGCGAGACACGGTCCGCCGGCGACATCGCCGATGGCATAGATCGTCGGTTCGCTGCTTCGGCAGAACGCATCGGTGGCGATGAACCCGCGTTCGACGGTTACGCCGCTGCCGTTCAGATCCAAATCCTCGACGTTGCCGGTGACGCCCACAGCGAGAATTGTTCGGTCGGCGGCGACGATCGATTCCTCCTCGCCGCTGCGAATTCGCACGCGACCCGGTGAGAGATCCTCGACGCGGGCGCCGGTGTGAATTGCGATGCCTCGACCTTCGAGTGCTGCGCGGGCCAGCGCGGCGATCTCCGCGTCCTCGTTCGGCAGGATCTGATCGAGCACTTCGACCACTGTGACTGCACAGCCGAGGTCGCGGTAGAAGCTCGCGAACTCGATACCGATTGCACCGGCACCGATCACGAGCAAGTGTTTCGGCAATGCCGTCGGCGTCATCGCCTCGCGCGCCGACCACACGAAATCGCCGTCGACCTCGACCCCCTGCAGCGACTTCGGTCGCGACCCCGTCGCCACGATCATGGCTTCGGCGCTCAGCCGCTCCGAACCGGCTTCGGTTGCTACGCTCACCCGGTCCGGTCCGTCGAATCGCGCGTGCCCCTTGTGGACGGGAATGCGGTGCTTGCGCATGAGATGCGTGATGCCTTTCGACAGCTGTCCGGCGACGGTGCGCGAGCGCGTGACGAGGGTTTCTAGATTGATCGCTGGTGCGCCGACATCGATACCGAAGTCCGACGCATGCCGGATGTCGCGCAGCATGTCCGCCGCATGCAGCAGCGCCTTCGTGGGGATGCAGCCCCAGTTGAGGCAAATCCCGCCGAGCTCGGCGCGTTCGACGAGCGCGACCGACAAGCCCAGTTGTGCCGCGCGAATTGCGGCGACGTAGCCGCCTGGCCCACCGCCGATGACGACGACATCGTGGTTCGAACTGGCCATCACTAAACCAGCAGCCGGTACGGAGACTGAATCAGATCGCGCACCGTGGCGAGAAACTCGGCAGCCGGTGCGCCGTCCAGGATGCGGTGGTCCCAGGTCAGCGACAGGCGCATGCGTTTCTGCTTCACCGGTCGATCGCCGTCCCATGCGACGTCGTCGCGGATGTGGTTGACACCCAGGATGCCGGCTTGTGGTGAGTTGAGGATCGGCGTGAACGAATCGACGCCGAACATGCCGAGTGCCGACACGGTGAACGTGCCGCCGGCCATGTCGTCGAGGCCAAGGGTTCCATCGCGTGCTGCAGTTGCGTGCGTTGCCGCCTGAACTGCGATGTCCTTCAGGCTCAGTTGATTCGCGTCGCGAATCACCGGTACGACGAGGCCTTCGGGTACCGCTACAGCCATGCCGACATGGATGTCGCCGTGCAAGACGATTTCGTTGTCGCCGAAACTCGCGTTCATCTGGGGGTGAATCCCCAACGCTTTTGCCACGGCGCGCAGCACGATGTCGGTGTAGGTCGGGCGAATGCCTTCGGGCTGCCACTCGGCGATCAACTGCTCCCGCAGCCGCACCGCGTCATCCATCACGACGTCCATGTCCATCGTGAGTTGCGCGCTGTTCTGCAGACTCTCGTGCATGCGTGCGGCGATCGTCTTACGCATACCTTTGAGGGGTATCGTCGAGCCAGGCTTCGCGGCAGCAGCAGTGCGGGCGGGTGCCGTTTTCGGAGCGGCTTCGACGTCTTCGCGCGTAATGCGGCCACCCGGGCCCGTCCCGACTACGCGACCCAGATCGATACCACGCTCGGCGGCGATACGTTTCGCGAGCGGTGATGCTTTGACCTGCGACTGCGCGCCGCGGGATGCCGCAGGTGCGCGCTCCGCGGCTGCGACGTCGGCTTCGACGATGCGGCCGCCGGGACCGGAACCGATGAGCGAGGCGAAATCGACACCGAGCTCCGCAGCGAGCCGTCGTGCGGCGGGTGACGACAGCACACGATCACCGTCCGCCCGCAATGCCGTCACGTTTGTCGCGGGTGCCTTCTTTTCGACAGGCTGAGCTGTTGCGGTCGCAACCGTTGCAGCCACCGTGGGTTTCGCGGCCGCGCCTTCGGGAATCGCTTCGCCGGGCGCGTAAATGTGCCCGATGACATCGCCGGGTTTCATGGTGACGCCGACGGCGACCGCATGCTTGACCACACCGGAAGCATCCGCATCCACGTCGAGATTGATCTTCTCGGTTTCCAATCGATAGAGGAGCTGGCCCTTCTCGACGGTGCCACCGTCGGGCACATACCACTCCTCGACCATCCCTTCGGTCATGGTCATGCCGGCTTTGACCAGATAGATCTCTGTTGCCATGCGATCTATACGCCGAGCTGGGCACGCGCCGTAGCGACGATGCGCGCGGCGTCGGGCACATACACTTTCTCGAGCGCCGGACTGAACGGCACCGGAGAGAACGGCGCGCCGACGCGTGCCACCGGTGCATCGAGGTAGTCGAAGGCGAGTTCCTGAACCTGGGCGGCGATCTCCGCGCCGAAGCCGCCGAACCGCACGGCCTCGTGCACGATCATCGCGCGGTGCGTCTTCTTCACCGACGCCACGACTGTGTCGGTGTCGAACGGCTGAATGCTCCTCGCGTCGATGATCTCGGCGTCGATGCCCGATTCAGCCAGCGTCTTTGCCGCTTTCAGCGCCTCGCCCAGCATGCGTCCCAAGGTCACGATCGTGTAGTTCTTGCCCGGCTTCACCACGTTCGCCTGGCCGATGGGCACGGTGTAGCTGCCCTCGGGTACGTCGCCCATCATCCCCAACGACATTTTGTTGAGCACGACGAACACCGGGTTGTCGTCCTGGGCGGCCGAGATGATCAGGCCTTTGGCATCGTAGGGCGTCGCCGGCATCACCACCTTGAGGCCGGGCAGGTGCGCGAGCCACGCTTCCAGGCTCTGACTGTGTTGAGCTGCGAGATTTGCGCCGGCCCCGGCCATCGTCAGCACGGTGATCGGCAGCGTCGCGCTGCCACCGAACATGAACCGCATCTTTGCCATCTGATTGGCGATCTCGTCCATGCACTCGCCGATGAAGTCCATGAACATGATGTCCACGATCGGTCGCAGGCCGGTTGCAGCCGACCCGACGCCGAGGCCGATGATGCCCTTCTCCGAGATGGGCGTGTCGTAGATCCGGTCCGGGCCGAACTCTTCGAGCAGTCCCCGGTAGTAGCCATAGACGCTGCCGGCCTGTGCGACGTCCTCACCTGCGACGAACGCGTCGGGCTGCGCTTTCAATACTTCGCGTACGCCTTCCGTGATTGCGGTCACGTAGGGCAGCTGGCGGCCTTTCTTCACCTCACTTGCTACGGCGCTCATCGGGTCACTCCTTGGCTGTACACATCGTCGAGCAAAGTCGCAGGGTCGGGCAGCGGACTGTCTTCGGCGAACTTGATCGCAGATTTGATCTCGGCCAGGACTTCTTCGTGGACGGCGGCGAGCTTCGCTTTGGTGCTCACCTTCTGACTCACGAGGACTTTCTCGAACAGCGGTATGGGATCGCGCTTCATCCAGCGTTCGACTTCGGCGTCGGTGCGATAGGACAGACCCATGCCACGCACGCCGACGTGATCGTAGAAGCGGTAAGTCTTGCACTCGAGCAGCGTGGGCCCCTGGCCCTTCCGCGCCCGGGCGATGGCATCGCCTGCGGCCTCGTACACCGCGACCGCGTCCATCCCATCGACGACCACGCCGGGCATACCGTAGCCGGCGGCGCGGTCCGCTACGTCCACGACCGCCTGATGGTTCGCCTGTGGCGTGTATTCGCCGTAGCCGTTGTTCTCGCAAACGAATACGACCGGTAACTTGTACAGCGCGGCCATGTTGGCCGACTCGTGGAACGAGCCTTCGTTCGACGCGCCGTCGCCGAAGAAAGCGACCGCCACGTTCTTGGTCTTGCGGTACTTGTTCGTGAACGCCGCACCCATGGCGATGGGCGGACCACCGCCGACGATGCCGTTGGCGCCGAGCATGCCGAGGTCCATGTTGCAGATGTGCATGCTGCCGCCCTTGCCCTTGCAGTAGCCCGTGGCACGGCCGAAGAGTTCCGCGAACATGCGATCGAACTGCCCCCCTTTGGCGATCAGGTGACCATGACCGCGGTGGGTGGAAGTGATCTGATCTTCGTCGGTGAGCTGCACCATGACGCCGCCGGCGACGGCTTCCTGGCCGACGTAGAGGTGCAGTGCACCGGGGATCTTGCCGTCTTCCATGAGCTTGCCCGCCGCTTCTTCGAAGTGGCGAATCCGCACCATGCGGCGGTGGATATCGAGCAGTACTTTGTTGGTTGCTGGTTTGGCCAAGAAACCGTCCCCCGTGATTGTTTTCTCCAGGCTCGCCATCCTATGCGCTGCGGCCGATGCGCGCTACTTTGCGCGATGGGTTGAGCCTTTGGGGGGATCATGAGGCTTGGTGCACTGCTCGGACCGATCGCGGATGCTGCCGACGCGCGTTGGCTCGCGAATCAGGCGCGGCAGCTGGTGGACGCGGGTTTCGAGAGCTTGTGGTCTGCACAAGCGATCGGCCGCGGGTTCATGCTCACCGACCCGTTCGTCGCGTTGGCAGCCGCCGCAGCGGTGACCGATTCGGTCGAAATCGGTACCGCGGTGGTACAGCTGCCCTTGTACCAACCCGCCGACTTGGCGCATCGCGTGTTCTCCCTGCACCAGATGTGTGGTGCGCGCCTCACGCTCGGTGTTGGGGCCGGTTCCACGGCCGCCGACTTTCGTGCGCTCGGCCGTGAACACGCGGACCGGTTCGCGAGGTTTCAGGCATCCGTTGCGCAACTGCGCGAGTTGTTGGCAACCGGCATCGAACAGGATGCGGACCTCACACCGTGGCCTGCCGTGCAGGGCGGGCCGCGTCTGTTGCTCGGCAGCTGGGGTAGGGGTGTCGAGCAGGCCGCGCGGACCTACGACGGCTGGATCGCATCCGCGATGCACCGCTCACCGGCGGAGCTGGCCGCCGCCCACGGTCGCTATCGTGCGGCGGGCGGTTCGCGCGCGGTCGTCTCGACCATCGCGGTGACGCATCGAACCGATCTCGGTGAGCTGAAAAATCTGCTCGATCAGTTCGCAGCAATCGGATTCGACGACGCCGTGGTCATGTTTCACCCCGGTGCACCGGCGCCGGCGCAGGTGCGGGCGCTCATCGCCGCCTGACCGCCCAGCTCAAGACCGGCGGCGCAGCACGACAATGTCGAGCAGTGCTGCGATGGAGAACAGCAGGAGTGCAACGAACAGCCGCATATCGACGAACACCGTCGGCTCCACCGGCACCGCGATGGTCTTCATCAGCGCCGCCATCTTGTACTCGTGACGTTCGTCGAAGGCAGGATCCGTAGCGATGGCCAAGACGTCGCGACGGCTGCGGTAGCGGAACAGCCCGCTCTGCGTCCAGCTCTCGGCGCCGGAGATGCCGGAGAGATCCATCGCGTTACCGATGACGGTGCCGAAAAAGATCGGATGCGACGCACGCTTCAGCTGTTCCGCGTACATGTGCTCCATGTAGTGATCGATCAGAGCCATCGGTGGTGCGTTGGGTCCCGTGGCCGGCAGTTCGGGCGGTGATCGATTCAACTCCAGCAGGTTCACCATGACGAAGTCGTCGCCCGTGTCGGAACGCATGAAGGTTTCGAGGGTGCGCAAGGCGGCGGGTGGACGACCCGCAGTGCGGGCGCGGTCGAGGACGGCGTCGATCTCGGTGTCGGTCATCGGCCCTGAAAGGTTCGTGTACCACACGAAGAAACACGCATAGACGAGTGCGAAACCGATCCACGTCGCCCTTCTTGCCATGGCCGCGTCCTCTTTTCGATGCGCCATCGTACCTGCCTACTTAATGGACGTCATTACGGCTTATGGTTTACCGTGCGCCTGCCAGTCGAAGGAGGCGAAGCCGTTGCGAAGAGCAGTCATCGTCACTGTGGGGATCGTGGTCGTACTCGGTGTGGTTGCGGCCGCGGCCTTCTACACAACGGTCGGACAGAACGCGCTGTTTCGTCAGGCGGCGAAAGCAGCGATGAGCCGGGATGTGGAAGCCATCGACGGCATGCGCGTGGTGGTCTGCGGCAGTGCGTCGCCTCTCGGCAACGATCCGGATCGCGCCCAAGCCTGCATTGCCGTGATGACCCCGGAGCATTTCTTCCTCTTCGACGTGGGCGCCGGGTCTCCCGCGCGAATCGCGCAAGCTCGCTTGCCGATGGATCGGCTGAACGGCGTGTTTCTCACGCATTTCCACTCGGATCACATCGCCGGCCTGCCGGACGTCAATCTCGCGAGCTGGGTGCAGGGCCGCAAACAGCCCCTCAGCGTACTCGGCCCCGATGGCGTAGCAACCGTGGTCGAGGGTTTGAACCTGGCCTATAGCCTCGACCGTGGCTATCGCACGGCGCACCACGGTCCGTTCCTGCTGCCGCCCGATGCCGGTCCGATGCAGGCCGTGACAATCACTCCGGGCGATGTCGCGTGGCGCGACGATCTGATGACCATCACCAGCGTCGCGGTGGATCATGCGCCCATCTCACCCGCGGTGGGCTACCGTGTCGACTATCGGGGGCGGTCGGTCGTAATCAGCGGTGATACGAATGCGAGCGATGCGCTCTTCGCGCTCGCAAAGAACGCGGATCTGCTGCTTCACGACGCGCTGTCGCGCGCGCTGCTCGATCCGATGATCGCGGTCGCTTCGGAGGTGAACCTACCGGTACTGCCGCGCATCATGACGGATGTCATCGACTATCACGCCGACTCGTTGAGCCTCGAAGCAGGGGCAGCGGAGGCGGGCGTGCGCCAGCTCGCCTACTACCACCTCGTTCCCGTGCCGACGAATGCGCTGACCCGTGCGATGTTCGCGCGTGGTCTCGCGCCGACGACGTTGCTCGTGCACGACCTGCAGACCTTCGATCTGCCGGTCGACTCCACCGAGATTTTTGTCCACTGAGGGCTCGCGATGCAGTTCGCGCTGAACCGCCTCGATCTGTCGAACCCCGTCGCGTTTGCGGACAGCGCAGCGCGGGCCGAGCAGCTGGGATGGCACATGGGTCTCATTCCCTGCAATCCGCTCGCGGCGCACGACCCTTATGTCAGTCTCGCCCTCGCCGCACGCGCCACGCGAACGTTGCACCTCGGTACCTTGCTGGACACGCCGGTGCTGCGGCATCCCTCCGTCATCGCCGGTTCGATTGCGACGGTCGCTCAACTCGCGCCGGGTCGCGTGCATCTTGGGCTCGGCATCGGCGACACGGCGGTTCGATTCAACGGTTTGTCGCCGGCGAAGGTGAGTACCCTCGAAGCCGCCACGCGGCAGATCAAGGCACTCCTGGCCGGGGAATCCCTCGACGTCGGCGCGGAGCGGCCCGCGCGGTTGCGACACGCATCGCCAGTGCCCGTGTGGCTTGCGGCATCGGGGCCGAAAACGCTGCGCATGGCAGGGGCGATCGCCGACGGCGTCTTCATCCGGGTGGGCACAGATGCCCGGAATCTGCACGCGGCCTGGGGCGCGGTGTGTGACGGTGCGCGAGCGGCCGGTCGCGATCCCAACGCCCTGCGCCTCGGTCTGATCTTCCACACCGCGTTCGACGAGGATCGGAGCCGCGCGCGCACCATTGCCAAGGCGTTGGCCGCCGGCTACTACGAGTACTCACCGTTCCTGTTCGATGCGATCGGCGCGCGGTGGGCTGGAACCGACGTGCACGAGCTGAAGAAAGACGTGTGGCCCGACTTTCACCACCATCGGGATCCCGAACACGCGGGGCGTGTGGTCGACTTTCTCGACGACGCGACCGCCGATGCCTTTGCGCTGCACGGCGACTGGGATGCCATCACCGAGCAGCTCCACGGTGTGTTGACGCTCGACCTGCCCGTGTCGGTCGTGCTGCCGCACCCCGTGCTGCCCAAGGGCAGCACGGTGGATTACCTCGCCGACTTTGCGCGCCACGTGATGCCCGCCTTCGGCTGACCGTCGCTCAGAGCCCGAGCACTGCCTTGGCGATGATGTTCTTCTGAACCTCTTTCGATCCGCCGTAGATCGATGCGGCGCGCGCATTGAGATACCGCGGCGTGGCCGTCTCGGCATAGTCCGGTCCCACCCAGTCTTCGTTGTGCCCGTTCAGGGATATGAGATTGGCGTGTGGTACGGCGTAGTAGTGCACTGCCTCCATGCGCAGCGTGGCCATCGCCTGGCTGATCTCCACCGAGGTGTTCTTGGCCAGCGACGAACCCGGTCCGGGGCTTTCTCCGCGTGACAGGCGCGCGAGCATCGAAAGCTCCGCGAACTCGAGTGCGAGGGTTGCGATCTCGAGCTGACTGAGTCGATTGCGAAAGCCCGGCACATCGATGAGGGCTACACCGTTCTCGTGCTCCTTGCTGGCGATCGCCTTCAGATGCGCAAGGCCAACCCTGAGCCCGGCGCCCGCAGCACCGCCGCCGCGTTCGTATTCGAGCAGGTATTTGGCAACGGTCCAGCCCTCGTTTTCGGGACCCACCCGATTGCTTTGCGGAACGCGCACGTTGTCGAAGAACACCTGATTCACTTCGTGGTCGCCGGCGATCGTGATGATGGGCTCCACCTTGATGCCGGGTTTGTCCATCTCGATCAGCAGAAACGTGATGCCGGCCTGAGGCTTGCCGGTTGGATTGGTGCGCACGAGGCAGAAGATGTGGTCGGCGAATTGCGCGTGGGTCGTCCAGATCTTCGAGCCGTT
>JBFKCZ010000019.1:0-13731 GCA_041620035.1 Pseudomonadales bacterium | reverse complement strand
CGCGAGGCGAGGGCGCGCAGATGCGGGCAAAGCCAAGGCGCGCGACGGTTCGGGCGCACAGGCGTACTCGACAGTACGTCGAGCACCCGGACCGAGCGCAACACAGGATTTGCCCGTAGGTGCGCGGCCGCAGCCGTGGGCTGGTGAGAAATGCAGGCTCGCAGATTCCGCTACTCCGGCAGGTCCTGCGGGTCGGGTCGCAATCCGGCGGTCGCCTCGAAGGAAACGCGTTCGTTGCCGCGCATGGCCTCGATGGCGATCTTGGACCCGGGCTCCACCATGGCGATCTGCCGGACGACCGCACGTGCATTCATGGCGGGCTGCTTGTTGACCGTGAGGATGAAGTCACCGGGCAGGAGACCTGCCGCTTCGGCGGGGCCACCGGGGACGACACTGGTGATGCTCAACCCGCGCTGGCCCGTGCTTCCACCTGCGATCTCGATGCCGAGCCAACCGCGAATCACCCGGCCCTCCCGCACGATCATGTCGAGCACGGTCATGGCGAGCTTGGCCGGGACGGCGAAGCCGATGCCCTGGTAGCCGCCGGTCTGACTGAAGATGAGCGAGTTGATCCCGATCAGGCGTCCGCGTGTATCGATCAGCGCGCCACCGGAGTTGCCGGGATTGATGGCGGCGTCGGTCTGCAGGAAGTCTTCGTACGGGCGGCTACTCAACCCGTAGCGCCCCTTGGCGCTGATGATGCCCATCGACACCGTTTGGCCGATGCCGAAGGGATTGCCGATGGCGAGGACTTGATCGCCGACTCGCGCCGCATCCGACGAACCCATTTTGATGGCCGGCAACGGCACGTCGTCGACCCGGATCACCGCCAGGTCTGTCTCGGCATCGACGCCCACGATCTCGGCACTTGCGGTGTGGTTGTCGTGGAATGCGACGAGGATCTCGTCGGCGTTGGCGATGACGTGGGCGTTGGTGAGGATGTAGCCGTTCTCGCTGACGATGACGCCGGAGCCGAGCGAGTTCTGGAGACTGCGCCCGGAGTCGGCGCGACTCTCGCACAGCTCGCGAAACTGAGGAAAATCGCACAATGGATGCCGGCGTGCCCGCACGACCTTCGTGGAGTAGATGTTGACGACCGAGGGGGCAGCTACGTCCACGGCTTCTGCGAAACTCGCTGGCGGGGCGACCGCGAACAGCCGCAAACCGGCGAGCACCGCAAGGCCGATGAGCACGCCGATGAGCGTGGGTAACAACAAAAAGCGGATGATGCGAGACATCGATGCTCCCGAGATCGGATGTCAGCCCGGCCCCAACGGCAGGTCAGTGGCTGAAACAGACAGGCGAATGCGGGTAGAGTTCGACAATTTTTTCACGGCCGCAAGATGACGCCGGGCGAACGATACCGCAACCAGCTGACAGCCCCGGGATTCGTCGACGACGCAGCACAGCGCGAGGTGGTCGCGCTGCTCGACGACCTGCATGGGCGGCTGCTCGAGCGCGAGCGGCGCGAATCCACTGTTCTGGCGCGTGCGCGTGCTCGACTCGGATGGTTCGACGGCCAACCCGAACGCGGACTCTACCTGTGGGGTGGCGTAGGTCGCGGCAAGACGTTCCTGATGGACCTCTTCTACGATTGTCTGCCTCCCAATCGCAGAATGCGCATGCACTTTCATCGCTTCATGCGGCGGGTGCATCGTGACCTCACTGCGCTGTCGGGAACGGCAAGCCCGCTAGACGCAGTCGCAGCCGGGCTCGCGGCGGAAGCGTCCGTCCTGTGCTTCGACGAATTCTTCGTCTCCGACATTGGCGATGCCATGATCCTCGCGGAACTGCTGGACGGTTTGTTCCGGCGCGGCGTCGCGCTGGTCGCGACCTCCAATATTCCGCCGCAGCGCTTGTACGAAAATGGCCTGCAGCGTTCACGGTTCCTGCCCGCGATCGCTGCCATCGAGCGACACACGCAGGTGATCAACCTGGATGGGGCGGTCGACTACCGATTGCGGCTGCTCGAGCGCGCCGAGATCTATCACTCACCCCTCGACGACGCGGCCGAGCAGAGCCTCGCCGGCAGCTTCCTGGCGCTCGTCCCCGATACCAGCGCGATCGAGGATGAGGTGGACCTCGAGATCGAAGGCCGCGACATTCGCTGTCGCCGGTTTGCGGACGACATTGCATGGTTCGATTTTGCCGCCCTCTGCGACGGGCCGAGAAGTCAGGCGGACTACATCGAGATCGCTCGTATCTGCCACGCGGTACTGTTGAGCGGCGTACCTGTCTTCACGGCGAAGCGGGAGGACCAGGCGCGCCGATTCATTAGCCTGGTGGACGAGTTCTATGATCGGAACGTCAAGCTGATCGTGTCGGCCGCCGCACCGGTTTTGGACCTCTACCAGGGCGAGATGCTCAGCTTCGAGTTCGAGCGCACGAAAAGCCGACTCCTGGAGATGCAATCGCGCCTGTACCTGGCCCGCAGCCACCGGCCGTGACCAACCGATCCTGCGGCTGTACCCACCGGCCGGCAGGGCCGGGCGCGCCATACGCGTCGATCGTGTTGTCAATGCGGGGTGGCTCCGCTAAGATTCGCGCTCCAAAAATCCGACCCCCAAGCGTATCTACATGAAAACCCAGAGTATTCGGGCCGAGGATGTCCGCCGCGTATGGTGGCTGGTCGATGCGGCCGACAAGACCTTGGGGCGTATCGCCACTGAGATCGCGACCCGGCTGCGCGGCAAACACAAACCCGAGTACACGCCGAACGCGGATACCGGCGACTTCATCGTGGTCGTCAACGCCGACAAGGTGCGGGTCACCGGCGCGAAGGCGAAAGACAAGATCTACTACCATCACACCGGCTACATCGGCGGCATCAAGGGCACCTCCTTCGAGAAGCTGATTGCCGAGCACCCGGAGCGGGTCATCGAGAATGCAGTGCGCGGCATGATGCCGAAAGGCCCGTTGGGCCGCGCCATGTTCAAGAAGCTGAAGGTGTATGCCGGTGCCGAACACCCGCACACGGCCCAGCAACCCCAGACACTAGACATCTAATCGAGCACGCGTAAATGGCAGAGGCACAAAACTACGGCACCGGTCGCCGCAAGACTTCCACAGCACGGGTGTTCATCCGTCCCGGCACTGGCCAGATTCTCGTCAACGGGCGGCCGCTCGACGAGTACTTCGGCCGGGAAACGAGCCGCATGATCGTTCGCCAGGCGCTGGAAGTGGCCGAGGCGCGCGATCGGTTCAATGTGCAGGTATCGGTCTGCGGCGGCGGGAACTCGGGTCAGGCGGGCGCGATTCGCCATGGCATTGCCCGGGCGCTGGTCGAATACGACGAGACGCTGCGTCAACCGCTGCGGCGCGCCGGGTTCCTGACCCGGGATGCCCGCGAAGTCGAACGCAAGAAGGTCGGTTTGCGCAAGGCGCGCAAGCGTCCGCAATACTCCAAGCGCTAAGCCGAGATCACTCGTGTCCGTACCGGTCGCCTTTCTCGCGGGCGGCCGATGGCGTTGGCCGTCAGCGCGTGCGAAGCCCCTCGTGCCGCCCCTTAAGAAACATGGTCGCGGACACCGCGGAGGGGCCCTCGGAGCGCAGGCGCGTGGTAAACTCACGCAGTTTTTTGGGGCAGACATCGGAGAGAGTTGATGGGCGATGAGGGAGTGCTCGACCCCGCGGACAACCAACGTCGGTACTTTCTTATCGGCGCAACGTCGGCGGTTGCAGCGGTCGGTGTCGTTGGTGCCGCAGTTCCATTCGTGAAGTCCTGGGCGCCAAGCGCCAAAGCACGGGCGGCCGGTGCTCCGATCAAGGTGAACATCGCAAAGCTTCGTCCCGGCGAACTCCTCGGTCCGATTCCCGCGTGGCGGGGCCAGCCGGTGTTCGTGCTGTATCGAACTCAGGAAGCACTCGATGCGTTGCCGAGTCTCGATGCGACGCGCGCAGATCCGAATTCCGACCGGGAAGAGCAACAGCCGAAGTACGCCAAGAACATCTGGCGCTCACGCCGACCCGAGATCGGCGTCTATCTCGGCCTCTGCACCCACCTCGGTTGTTCACCGAAGTTCTTCGGCGAGGTGGAACCGCAACAGTGGGATGACGCTTGGGCGGGCGGATTCTTCTGTCCGTGCCATGGGTCGGCCTTCGACCTTGCAGGACGTGTGAAGGCGGGGGTTCCGGCACCGTCGAACCTGGTCGTGCCCCCCTACAGCTTCGAGTCGGACAACCTAATCGTGATCGGAATCGACGAGGAGAACGCCTGATGCAGCCGACGCAATCCAGGTTCCCCGCGATGTGGACGTCTTTCATGGGTTGGGTGGACAAGCGGTTCCCGGCCACGGAGACCTACGAGTACCACCTGTCCAAGTACTACGCGCCGAAGAACTTCAACTTCTGGTACTACTTCGGCGTTCTTGCGACGTTCGTGCTGGTCCTGCAACTCGTCACCGGCATCTGGCTGACCATGAGCTACGTGCCGAGCGGCGCCGAGGCGTTCGCGTCGGTCGAGTACATCATGCGCGACGTCGAGTTCGGATGGCTCCTGCGCTATCTGCACACCACGGGCGCTTCCGCCTTTTTCGTAGTCGTCTATCTCCACATGTTCCGCGGGCTGATCTACGGCTCGTACCGGGAACCTCGGGAGCTCATCTGGCTCATCGGCATGGCCATATTCGTCGCCTTGATGGCAGAAGGCTTCTTCGGGTACCTCTTGCCTTGGGGCAATATGTCGTACTGGGCGGCGCAAGTGATCGTGTCACTGTTCGGCGCGATTCCGGTGGTTGGATCGGATCTGATGGAGTGGATTCGCGGCGACTTCCTGATATCGGAGATCACGCTCAATCGATTCTTCGCGCTGCACGTCGTCGCGCTGCCCCTCGTACTCGTGATGCTCGTCTTCGTTCACATCGTGGCGCTGCACCACGTCGGTTCTAACAACCCCGACGGGGTCGAGATCAAGAAGCACAAGGACGAGAACGGCATTCCGAAGGACGGCATACCGTTTCATCCCTACTACACGATCGGGCATGACCTCCCGGCAATCGTGATGTTCCTCATCGTGTTCTGCGCCGTTGTGTTCTACGCCCCCGAAATGGGTGGGTACTTCATCGAGAAGCCGAACTTCGAAGAAGCGAATCCGCTCAAGACGCCCGATCACATCGCGCCCGTCTGGTACTACACGCCGTTCTACGCGATGTTGCGTGCAGCCACCTATCCGCTCTTCGGTATCGATGCGAAGTTCTGGGGCTTCGTGGTCATGGCGGCAGCCATCGTGCTGCCGGCTGTGTTGCCGTGGCTCGATCGGAGTCCCGTGAAATCGATGCGATACAAGGGGATGGCGTCCAAGGTGATGCTGGCGCTCTTCATCGTCAGCTTCTTCGTGCTCGGCTATCTGGGCACCATTGCACCCTCGCCAGTGGCTACGGCAATCGCTCAGGTCGGGACGGTCGTCTACTTCGCATACTTCGTGTTGATGCCGTGGTACACGCGTGCGGAACGAACCAAGCCTGAACCAGATCGGGTGACGATGCGATGAAGCGGCTTGTCATTATCTCGACGCTGATTTGCCTGCCGGTGTTCGTCCACGCGGCGACCGAAAATACGTGGCCGATGCAGCCGATGGAACCGAATCTCGAAGACAAGCCGTCTTTGCAGCGGGGTTTGCAGCTGTACGCGAACTATTGCCTGGGCTGCCACTCTCTGAAATTCCAGCGCTATGAGCGCACCGCTGACGATCTCGAGATCCCGCATGACATCCTCACCGAGAACGTCATCTTCAGCGGTCAGAAGATCGGTGGACTGATGCAGACCGCGATGTCTCCGGAGGCTGCGAAATCCTGGTTTGGCGCGGCTCCGCCCGATCTCACGATGGTCGCGAAGGTGCGCGGCACGACTTGGATCTACAACTATCTCAAGACGTTCTATGTCGACGACACACGACCGCTCGGTGTGAACAACAAGGTCTTCCCGAACGTCGGGATGCCGCACGCGTTACTCGATCTGCAGGGGGTTCCTGTCGAAATTCCCAAGCAGATGCCGAAGATGCATCCCGATGGATACGAATTGCGCGATCCGCTCGTCCCTGGCAAGCCCATTACCGAGGAACGACTCGTGCTCGATGTGGTGGAAGGCACCGGCACGCTGACTGCAGAGGAGTACGATCAGGCGGTGTACGACATCACGAATTTTCTGCACTACGTAGCCGAGCCCGCGCGTATGGATCGTGAGCGGCTGGGTGTGTACGTGCTTCTTTTTCTGGTGATCCTCTACGTATTCACGGCGCTGCTCGGGCGTGAGTACTCGAAGGAAATCCGCTGACAAGCGCCGCTGCACAGTTGGCGGTACCTACGTATCGACTTGAGAGGCGCCCGCGATGAGCGTTGTGACCCGTAGATCCTCCATGACGTTCTTCTCCGATCCGCGTGACCACTACAGTCATCGCGTACGCATGGTATTGGCCGAGAAGGGCGTGACGGTCGACATCGTGGAGGTGGACCCGAACAACAAGCCGGAGGATCTGGCCGAGGTCAATCCCTACAACAACGTACCGACGCTCTTGGATCGCGACCTCGTGCTCTACGAGTCGACCGTGATTATGGAGTACCTCGACGAACGATTTCCGCATCCGCCGCTACTGCCGGTGTATCCGGTGGCGCGTGCGCAGAGCCGTCTGCTCATTCACCGCATCGAAAAGGACTGGAGCAATCGGGTCGATGTGCTGATGGCGGGCAAAGGGCGAGAAACGGTCCTGACGCGAGCTCGCAAGGAATTGCGCGAGAGTCTCGCCGCCGTTGCACCCATCTTCGGCGAAAAGCCGTTCTTCATGAGCGACGAGTTCACGCTCGTGGATTGCTGTGTGTTGCCGATCCTGTGGCGCCTCAAGGTTCTCGACATCAAGTTGCCCGAGAAGTCGACGAAGGCGATGCAGAAGTACATGCAGATGATGTTCGAGCGGCCGGCCTTCAAGGAGAGCCTGACGGAAGCCGAACTCGAGATGCGGGATTGAAATCGAACCGACCCTATCTGCTGCGCGCCCTCTACGAGTGGATTCTCGACTGTCAGTGCACGCCGTACATCACGGTGAGAGCCGACGTGCCGGGTGTAGACGTGCCTCAGGCCTACGTCAGCGAAGGTCTCATCACGCTCAATCTCTCGCCGCAGTCGATCAGGGATCTCCTGATCGCCAACGACACGCTTTCCTTCGACGGCCGATTCGGCGGAAACCCCTACCGGGTCATCGTTCCGACGGGCGCCGTCATCGCAATCTATGCGCGTGAGACCGGTCGTGGAATGGCGTTCGACCTGGAAGAGGGTCCGCCACCTGACGAGACCGCACGTGAACGCGATGAGCGAAAAGCACCGGGGCTGAGAGTCGTCAAATAGCGGTTCAGTCCAGGTACTCGAAGACCTTGACGATCCGCTTGATGCCCGAGATCGACTGAGCGACCTCCACCGCGAAATCCGCCTGCTCCCGGGAAACGCTGCCCATCAGATAGACGACACTGTCGACGGTGGTGACGTTGATACGATCCGAGTCCACGGCTTCGTGCGACGCCATGGCACCCTTGACCTTCGTCGTGAGCCAAGCATCGCTGCTGCGCGCTGCGTATCCGGTGGAGCCACCGGCCGTTAGTTCGTTGTGTACCCGCCGCACCTTGGCAAGTTCTTCCACGACCGACTGCGCTTTCGCGATGAGATCGTCGCTTTCCACCTGGCCGGCAAGCAGCACGATGCCCTTGTGGCTGACGATCACGAGGTTGGCGGACTTGAATCGCGGGTCGCTGCGCTTGATGTTTCGTTTGGCCATGCGCTCGATGGCCTCGTCGTCGACGATGGATCCAGGTGTTCGCGCGCCAGGATCACTTCCGGTGATCGTGGCGCAGCCAATGCCGGTGGTCGCGCATGCTGCGATCACCAGCCAAGCGATGAAGTGTTTCACAGGTGGAATGCGTCTCTTATCCATGAGTATTGCCGCAGGTAGTGTCGCTTCGTGATGGAGACCACGTCAAATCGACAGGGCCGGGCGGCAATGTCGCTGTGTGTAGCAATGAAGTGCCTCGCTGCCGATGCGATACGTCTGCGCTTCGCTGTATCGATACTTTCGGCACCTGTTCCAAAGTCACTCCGGCTCCGCATGCGTACTTCTACGAACACGCAGGTATTACCGTGAAGCATGACGAGATCGATTTCGCCGGAACGAACGCGATAGTTGCGTTCGATCAATTGCAAACCGCGCAGTCGAAGGTAACGGAGCGCTCCGCTTTCCGCCGATGCGCCCAGCCGGCCTCCACTAGGTCGATGGAACGACGACCGGCAGCGCCACCAGTGCGCCATCTCTGATTACCGCCCAGACCGGTGTGCGTCGGAACGCCTGGCGATCGTCGAGATTCAGGACGCCGGTCGCACCGAGCAGGTGCGACCAGGGTGACGCCGCGAGTGCGCCGAGCCGGTCCATCACGCGATACGCATCGACACCCAGCGCGTAGAGCGAGTCGAGTTCTGCAGATGCAGCGGGGAAAGCTTCCTCCACATCGCGCCTGATGCTGTCCGCAAACACTCGCCACGGCATCTGCGTTACGCGCACGCCGTCGAAATCCCTGGAAAAATTCTTGCTGCTTCCGAGCGTGATCTGCGATGTCGCGTAGACAGGCACGTCGCCTGCGAAGTGAAAAGCCAGTGCCGGCTGCAACGCGCGTGTGCTGGTGGCGTCGGTCAGGGCGATGATGGCGTCGAGGTCGTGACGCCGCCGCGCGATGAACTCGAGGGGGATGCCAAGCGCGCTCTCGAGTTCCGATCGACGCGCCGTGCTTTCGGGCACGAGCAGAGCGTGTCCAACGACTTCCGTCGTGGTGCGCGTATCGCTGATGTACGTGTCGCTCACGAGTACGGTGCTCGAGCCCGCAAGTCTCGCGCGGATCTCGTTGGCGGCGCGTGCCGACCAGTCGCTTCCGGTCGAGAACAACGCCACGCGTTTCACGCCGTCGGCGATGATTCGGTCCGCGATCGCTGCCGCTTCATCCTCGATGGCGAGCCCGATCTGATAGAAACCCGCGGTCGCCGTTTCATGGGGCGCCAGGTAGTTCAGGGCCAGCGTCGGTAACGTACGCGAACCCATCGCATTCGCTGCGCTCACAGCGGACTTGTCGAGCGGACCGACGATGACCTCGGCGGCGTCGAGGAGCGCTTGCTCGTACGCACTGGGAAACGTCGTCGAGGCGGTGTCGTAAACCAACACCCGGCGGTCGGATTCGCTGCGATAGAAGGCTGTCAGAAATCCGTCGCGCAGGGCCTTTCCCGCACCTGCGAGAGGACCCGACAGGGGCACCATCAGGGCAATGTTGCGCGGGGAGAATTGTGGATTGCTGGCGCGGATCAACGCGCTCGGCAAGGGGCTCGCGGCGGGGTGGTCGGCAAAGCTGCGCTGCCAGTCGACCAGCCCTCTGCGCAGGGCCGCGAGGTCGAAGCTCGTATTCGCGAGATTCGCAATCGACCACCAGCCGGCCGCAATTACGTTGCTCGAGGCAGCCGCCCGCGCGGCGATCTGATAGCCGGGGATGCGCATGAGATCGTTCCAGATCTCGTCGTTGAGCGCCTGGGCCGCCTCGCGATTCGTGGGTTGCGGGATGGTGAACAGGGCCATGGCGGCTTCATCGAAGCGGCCTTTGAGCCGGGCATGCTGAGCGAGCACGCGCTGATGTTCGGAGCGCTGACGCTCGCTCTCGCGTTCCGTGGCGTGCATACCTGCGAGGAAGCCGAGCGCGGCGTCGGCGTTGCCGTCCGCAAGCGCCAGGCGCGCGCGCAGATGATCGGCGTCGATGCGGATGGAGGATTCCAGGCGACGCGCCGAGAGCATCTCGATCGTCGCGCGTGCCGCGTCGAGATCGCCCGCGTCGAGGTAGCGGCTGGCGGCTTCGATCTGCCCGCGCGGGGTTTGGTCGTCGGCTCGGTCCTGCGCCACTGGCCCGCGGGTCGATTCGTCATCGGCGGGCACCGCCTGCGTGACCTGGCAGGCGGTGGCGGCGACAATCAGCACTGCGCACGAGGCGCTTCGAAGCAAGGTGAATACATCGATGTCGGATCGCGGGCGCAAGGGCACTCTCTTTGTCGTAGCCACACCGATTGGAAACCTGGAGGACATCACGGCGCGAGCCGCAAATGTCCTGCGCGGCGTTGCGATCGTGGCGGCGGAGGATACCAGACACAGTCGCGTGCTGTTGAGGGCGATCGGCGCTGCACCACGCGAGGTGATGTCGCTCGGTAACCACAACGAGTCGTCGAGCAGTGCAGCCCTGCTCGCTCGATTGTGCGCGGGCGAAGACGTGGCGCTCGTTTCGGACGCCGGCACGCCACTGATCTCCGACCCTGGATTCGAGTTGGTGCGAGCCGCTCACGCGGCCGAGGTGCCCGTGGTGCCCCTGCCGGGTGTGAGCGCGGTCACGGCGGCACTGTCGGTGTGCCCGCTGCCGGTCGTACGCTTTCAGTTCGAGGGGTTTCTGCCCTCGAAGTCCGGAAGTCGGCTCCATCGGCTGGCGGAACTCGCCGATCTGGATCTGTCGCTGGTGTGCTTCGAGTCTCCGCGGCGCCTTTCCGGATGTCTGCAGGACGTGTTGAGCACCATGGGCAACCGGCAGGTGTTCCTGGCCAAGGAAATCACCAAGGTCCACGAGCGATTTCAGGTGGGAAGGGTCGCGGATGTGTTGGCGGCGGTCGAGGCGGATGCGGAATCTTCCCTCGGCGAGTACGTGCTGGTGATCGCGGCGGCTGAGCGGAGCGATGAGTCACTCAACGTGTCGGCGCGCACCCTGATCCGCCACCTTTGCGAGGAGTTGCCGCCGTCCCAGGCGGCGCGGCTCGCGGCAAAGAGCCTGAATGTCCCGAAGGCGGTGGCCTACGAGTTCGCGGTGTCACTTCGGTCCCCGGGTGGAGAGTGATATCGTTGCGCCGCGAGTCGGCCAGACAGTCGCTGCGCGCGCTCCATCGGAGTTTGCGCGTGGAGGAAAGTCCGGGCTCCATAGGACAGGGCGCCAGGTAACGCCTGGGGGGCGTGAGCCCACGGAAAGTGCAACAGAGAGTAGACCGCCGTTCGCTCGTCGAGCGGTAAGGGTGAAACGGTGCGGTAAGAGCGCACCGCGCATCCTGGCAACAGGTGCGGCTAGGTAAACCCCGCCCGGAGCAAGGCCAAATAGGGACCCGATGGTGCTGTCCGTACCGGGTCCGGGTAGGCTGCTTGAGGAACACGGTGACGTGTCTCCCAGATGAATGACTGTCCCTGACAGAACCCGGCTTATCGGCCGACTCGCATTCCCACCTTCCCTTTGCACTTTTTTCTTCGCGAATCTCCGCTTCCGCAGGGCTTCTGTCTTGACAGCGTTCGGCACCCCCCTATAGTGTCGATCGATGGGTTTGAGTGGGATTTAGTGGGGTTTCGGGGCCTGATTGGGGGCCCATCGGGGTCGAAGGTGCAGGTTCCGCCCGGGCGAGTGGGAGGGGGAGCCGGCCGGCGACGTCTTGAGTTGCCGAGGGTGCGGGAAAATCGTCTGTGTTTCGTGGAGTCAGCAGCGTCAATCTCGATGCGAAGGGCCGTATGGCGCTGCCCGTGCGATTCCGTGATGTCTGGGAGGGCTGTGGCGGCCGCGTAGTCGCCACCATCGATCCGGTTGAGCCATGTCTGCTGTTGTATCCCTTGCCGCAGTGGGAGACGGTGCAGCGCAACCTCGAGGCTCTCGCCAACGTCCGCAAGCCCGCTCGGGCCTTACAACGACTGCTCATTGGTCATGCCACCGACATCGACGCCGATGCGAGTGGACGAGTCCTGCTGCCGCCACCGTTGCGTGAGCACGCGCAGCTCAACAAGAAACTGGTACTGCTCGGCAACGGCAACAAGGTGGAGATCTGGGCGGAGGAGGTCTGGCAAACCCGCCGAGAAGAGTTGAAGAGCGAGGTTTCCAAGCTCGAGTTGGACGGCGACGATTTCACCGGACTCACGGTCTAGGCTGGGGAATTGCGCGAGACGGAGCGACAACCGCAGGCGGAACATCAGCCTGTCCTGCTGGAGGCAGTCATCGAAGCACTGTGTAGAGTCGAAGAAGGCTCCTACATCGATGCCACATTCGGGCGCGGCGGCCACGCGCGGGCAATCCTCGCGAAGCTGTCGCCGGCGGCACGCCTGCTCGTGCTCGACCGCGATCCCGAAGCGATCGCTGCTGCGAATGCGCTGGCTGTGGACGACAACCGGGTCATCGTCCGCCAGGCACGATTCTCCGACCTGGGCGATGTGGCACGCGATTGCGGCTTCGAGAATGTCGTCGGCATCCTGATGGATCTCGGCGTGTCGTCGCCGCAGCTCGACGACGCCTCGCGGGGATTCAGTTTTCGCGCCGATGCGCCTCTCGACATGCGCATGGATCCGCACTCCTCACCGTCCGCGGCCGAGTGGATCGCGCGGACCGAACCCAGGGAGATGGAGCGTGTTTTTCGCGAGTACGGTGAAGAACGGTTCGCGCGCGCGATCGCACGTGCGATCGCCCGTCGGCGCGAGGAAGCACCGATTCTGCGTACCTTCGAACTCGTGGAACTGGTCGCGGCGAGCCAGCCGCGGCCCGACCCGCGCAAACACGCGGCCACGCGCGTGTTCCAGGCGATTCGTATCGAGGTGAATCAGGAGCTCGACGAACTCGAACGTGGACTCGCCGCCGCGCTTGCACTGCTTGCGCCAGGTGGTCGATTGGCCGTGATTTCGTTTCACTCGCTGGAAGACCGCATCGTCAAGCAGACCTTTCGTCGCTGGTCGAGCGGCCCCGAGATACCGCGACGTATGCCGGTTCGCGAGGCGCCGGCGCCCATTGCGAGCATCGTCGTGAAGGCTCGTCGTGCATCAGCAGCGGAAGCCGCGCGCAACCCGCGCGCGCGCAGCGCCATGTTGCGCGTGGTCGAGAAGTCGGCGGAGCGGGCCGCATGAAGCGATCACGCCCCATCCATCGGCCGAACGCGACGGCCGCGCCACTCAATCCACGGGTACTTGCGCTGGCGGTTGCCGTCTACGTCGGCATTGCGGTGACCGGCATTGCGATCGCGAGCTTGAGCCAGTCCGTTCGCAATCTGCACATCGAACTCGAGGCGACCCAGCGCGGCCACGATGCGCTGATCGAGCAGTACAGTCGCCTCCTGATCGAGCGCAGCATGCTCGCCTCCTACCAGAACGTCGACGAAGTAGCCGAGGGTCGCCTCGACATGTCGTTTCCCGAAACGGTGGAGCGTGCGCCATGAGTTTCTGGCGTCACTACACACTGCTCTTCGTATTCGGCCTGGCCGCATTGGGCCTGTTCGGGAGGGTCGTATACCTCACGGTCACCGAGCGCGAGTTCCTGAAGCAGCAGGGTGACGTGCGCTCCTTGCGTGTCGAGACACTGGTCGCCCATCGAGGCGTCATCTTCGACCGCAACGGTGAACCGCTCGCCGTGAGCACGCCGGTCATGTCCGTGTGGTTCGATCCGAGCCGAACGCGGTTGTCGAGTGTCGAGATGGTTCGCATCGGCAAGGCGTTGAGCATCGATGCCAATGAACTCGCGCGCCGTCAATCCAAGCGCGGCAGCCGAGAGTTTCTTTACATCAAGCGACGAGCCTCGCCGGAAGAGTCCGCCCGCGTCGCGGCCCTTGGAATCGGCGGTGTTCGTTTCGAACGCGAGTACCGGCGCTTCTACCCCGCCGGCGAGACGGCCGCGCACGTCGTGGGTGTGACCAACATCGACGACAACGTCCAGGAAGGGGCGGAACTCGCGT